>JAHFJB010000043.1:1067-5198 GCA_023246135.1 Candidatus Parcubacteria bacterium | reverse complement strand
AAGCCAGCGTTCTCAAGAATGCCCTATCCGAAGAAACTGTGGAAGTAAGCAATAACGCAGTTAAAATTGTGATGGATGGCAATCAAGAAATAAAATCTTTGAATATAGACAAAGAATATTTGTCGCCTGACAAAAAAAGCGAACTAGAAAAATATATTAAGGAAGGCCTAGCTGAAGCCATAAAAAAAGTCCAACGCAAGATGGCTATGAAAATGCAACAGATGGGCGGATTTGATTTTCCAGGAATGAAATAATGTCCTATTTACCAGACTTCATCCAAAAATTAATTGCTGAGTTTGACAAACTACCGGGTATTGGTCCCAAGACTGCTTCGCGGCTGGTTTTTAATCTACTTCATCGACCTGATGATGTTCGGTCTTTAGCTCAAGCTTTGACTGAAGCTCAAGCTAAAGTGCATTTTTGCCCCGAATGTTTCAATCTCACTGATGATGCGCTTTGCAGTATTTGCAGTAATCCCCAAAGAAACAAAACTATTATTTGCATCGTGGCCAGCAATCAAGATGTAGAGGCTATGGAAAAAACCGGTGAGTTTGACGGTGTCTATCACCTTCTCAATGGCCTCTTGAGTCCTCTAGAGGGTATCACTCCCGATCAATTGACTATTAGCTCGCTCCTCAAGCGCTTAGACAAAAACAATGCTCAGGAAGTCATACTAGCCTTAGACCAAAGCATGGAAGGTGAAGCTACATCTCTATACCTAGCCAAGCTACTCAAAGATAAACCAATGACAGTCAGCCAACTAGCCCGTGGCATACCCATGGGTGCCAATATAGAATACACTGATGAAGTGACTTTGAGCTCAGCCTTACAAAATAGAAAAAAAATGTAAATTTATTTATCCCGCGAATGCGGGATTTTTAAAAATAAAGTCAAAGGAGGGACCCTGTGGATCCCTCCTGATGCGTGCTACCGCGATGGAGAGTCAGGTCAGCAGGCGCTGGGCCCGCTCGCGAATGGCACTCTCGATCCGGCCCTTGAAGAAGCTGGCGGCGAAAGGAAGCTGACCGTTCAGCTTGACCTCAGAGGATGTAACCTCCAAGGTGCCAGAGACCGCAAAGCCCATGGCTTCGAAGCTGAACTGACCGATGTTGCCCGACCAGGCCTCTTGCATCTTGGCGATATTGTCGCCGTGCTCTTCTTCTAGATCCACCAGAAGACTCTTGATGCGACGAATCGCTTCGTCGCGAGGCAGACGGTGTCTGACTGAGATTTCCAGCTTGGGCATTGATGCACCTTCCTCTGTACGGTTGAAGAGTGAATACCCTAGATCACTAGGAATTCCAAGCCATCTTGGAATATATAATTACAGCATATATATCAATTTATGTCAAATATAAACTCCCCCAAAAAGCCCCCGCATAAACGGGGGCTTTTAATATTTTTATTTAAGCTACAACTTTATCAATCTTAACTTCAGTTAATTGCTGACGATGTCCATAGTGCCGTCTATAGCGAGTCTTATTTTTGTACTTGCGAACCTCTATTTTTTTATCTTTAAAATTTCTGACCAAAGTAGCTTCTACTGTTGCTTTGGCAACTAGAGGTTTACCGACAGTCACTTTATCTTTATCAATCAACAGTAAAACCTGGTCAAAGACTACTTTTTCACCAGCTTGGATATCCAGTTTTTCTATTTTTAAAACATTACCTGGAGCAACCACATATTGTTTGCCGCCAGTTTTTATAACTGCTTGCATATATATATTTAATTTAAAAACAATAAGATATTAACAGAAAAATCGCTTAGTGTCAATGACTGTACGCTTTGTCTATATTACTATTGACAAAATACTAGTTATATGCTATATTATAAAAAGCCCATCGTCATCAAGTAAGGATCTAAACCAAATCCTGAAAATAGCCTCCAGAAGGAGCGAACCAAACGAAAGGATTCTGAGAATGAAGACCCTAACGATCATCCTCCTTTGCGCCGTGGTGCTGGCTGTGACTGGCTGCCAGAACAGCCAGATCAAGATCATCAAGACCAGCTCCGTTGAGCTGAAACCGAACCCTGGCGCCATGGATGAGGAGCTCAAGGCGAGAATGGACTCGCCACTCAGGAAGCTCACCTTCTACTGGGACTACGTGGAAGGTCAGCCCGACCTTCCAGTCATGAGCGACTTCACTGTCGATGTCCAGCACGCTGCTGACCTCATCGACAAGGTGGCGATAGAGCATATGGGACCCGCTGTCGACCCCGATACCGGCAAGCTCAATCGCCGGCTCGTAGGAGTCACTGTGGGTGAACCCATGATGGCCACATCGCCCTACGGCGTTCCGGAGGTTGACTGGGTCACAACCCAGAACTGGCTTCGGAACTAGCCATCGTTCCTCTCATCGGCGTCGGTCACCCAATTGGCCGACCCAACCCCCTGCCGTTGTACTTGTGTGCCGCGGCAGGGGTGTTTTCTTTTATTGACAGACAAAAATAATATTGCTAATATTTATATACATTGACAATTTAGTTATCAAGAGTGCTATTTGCCAAGGGTACTGGCCCGATAATAGCCGGCAACCATTTTTTTAAAAACGGTGCCAAATCCAGCCCACTGGGGAAGATAACAAAAATTAAATACTCTTTGCCAAAAGAGTTTTTTGATTCTAAAAAACCTAATCTTCTCTTCAAAGGTTAGGTTTTTTGGGTTCAAAATAGCCCATCAGTTCATTCACCGAGGCTCTAAGCCTCAATTTCACGCAGTCAACCACGACTCCCAAGGAGGAAGCTCATGAATAACACCGACCGCCTCACAACCATGGCCTGCCCGCACTGCCGGATCAGCATTTACGTCTGGTTCGTCAAACAAAACGGCCGCTGTCCTTCCTGCCAGAAGGAAATCAACGAAGAAGACGAAGTCAACGACAACTCGGCCGTGACCGAGCGGCCGAGCCATCTCGTGCCTGTGATGGAAAACGATCTTTCGGATGATGATATTCTGAACGACGCTGATCCCAGTCTGCCCTGACTGCTCTGCCTAGACAATCTAAGGCAGACGAAAGAGCCGACGGAAAAACCTTCCGTCGGCTCACTCTTTTTAAATGCTTTCCATGGTGGGCATGAGAGGACTCGAACCTCTGACCCCTACAATGTGAATGTAGTGCTCTAACCAACTGAGCTACATGCCCTTATTTACACTAATTTTAATTAACTCTTCCTTTTTCACTCTAGTCCATCCTTTAATTTGTCTTTCCCTCCTCATAGCCTCCACTAAAGAATGGTCGTAATCCGAAGTGAAACGTAGGATGGAGACCATGAGTGAGACTTTTGCGAAGCAAAAGGCGAATCGAATGGTGACCCTACAGGGAATCGAACCCTGATTACCAGGATGAGAACCTGGCGTCCTAACCATTAGACGATAGGGCCATGAAATATTAAAACTCCCCTATTTCTACCAAAAATAAAAGAAAAAGTCAAGAAAAATGGCCTTAAAAATAATTTATTTAACTACTGGCCCAACCAATAAATCTCTTGACAACCAAGGTTTAGCCATAATCTCATAGACTATTTGCTCCATTTTAGCGCCGCGTGAACCTTTAACCAAAACTACATCACCTTCTCTTAACCTTTCCTGTAAAAAAGTTCCCCCTTCCATAGTGTAAGGAAAATGATATATTTTATCCTCACTCATGCCCGCCGCTTTAGCGCCGCGAGCAATGTCACGGGATCTCTCACCAATGACAAACAAATAATCAATACCCAATCTGACCAGTTCCCTGCCAACCTGTTGATGACCTTCTTCGGATAATGACCCTAGCTCCAGCATATCGCCAAACACAGCAAACCTATAACCAGTGGCCGGCATCTCTGCCAAGATCTCTAAGGCTACTTTGGCCGACTGTGGTGAAGCATTATAAGTATCATCAATAACCCAAGTATTTTTTACGCCTGAGATAAGATTGGTGCGGCCGCGGGCCGGACTATAAGTCAAAAGCCGAGCACCAATTTCTACTAAATTCATACCCAAGGACAAGGCCACAGCGGCAGCCGCGGCCGCGGCTTGAGCATGTTGCCAACCCAAAACATTTGGCAGAAACATCGGCACTTCAGCACCTTGATAATACAATTTGAAACTAGTGCCATAGACACCATCTTTTTGCGTAATTTTGACTTCA
>JAHFJB010000043.1:0-1057 GCA_023246135.1 Candidatus Parcubacteria bacterium | reverse complement strand
GACTTCAGCCAAACGCACATCAGCACCTTGATGGCGCCCAAAGGTCTTGAGATTGCCTTTGAAATTTTTAATTACATCTTTAAGATTATCATCATCATAATTTAGTATGGCCCAACCTTCAACATCCAAGGGCTTCAAAATCTTGGATTTTTCTTTAACAATATTTTTGACTGTGCCAAAATGCTCCAAATGGCTTTGACCAATAGTAGTAATCACAGCAATATGTGGCCGGGCAATAGAAGTAAGGTAATGTATATCACCAGGATGATCAGCCCCCATCTCTAAAATCAAAATCTGTGGATATTTTTTATTTTTCCTAAAAATTAACCTGAGAGCGCTATAAAAAATCGCTATCCACTTAAAAATATTTCTACCAGGACTTTCCTTGCGGCCCAAAATAGTAAGCGGTGTGCCAATCTCATTGTTAAAATTTTTGCTATTGCGCCTTACCTTAAACCGGTCTGACAAGACTGAAAAAATAGCTTCCTTGGCTGAAGTCTTGCCAACACTGCCAGTAATAGCCACTACTTGTGGCCTATATTTGGCTATAACCAGCTTGGCCAGTATTTTTAAAATAAAATGTAAAATTGGCTTCATTTTTATATAATTTAACGGCTAGGTGGCACCTGATAGTATTCTAACAAAAATTTGGCAATTTCACCAAATATTGGCGCGGCCGTGCCTTCAGCAAAACGAGCTGAACTAGGATAATCCAATTCAACAATAGCGGTAAATTTTGGATTATCATTGGGCGCAAAACCAACAAAACTATGAATAGTGCGGTCAGCATAATACTTGCCAGTATCTGGATTAGCTACTTGGGCCGTACCAGTCTTACCAGCTACATAATAGCCAGGCACAGCGGCTGCCTTTGAATGACCAGTAGTACTATCAACTACATTGACCATCATAGCCGACAATTGAGAGGCTGTACTTTTGTCTATTACTTGGCGCACTACAGTTGGTTTGAATTCTTCAGTAGAACCATTACTATATTTTATTTGGCTGACCAAATATGGCTTGACCAGCTTGCCGCGATTAGCAATCACATTGACAG
>JAHFJB010000042.1 GCA_023246135.1 Candidatus Parcubacteria bacterium | reverse complement strand
AGAGAATTTAATAATTAGTTAACTAATATTAGGCTTATGGCAAAGTTAACGAAGTCTCAATTGCTTAATGTTTTGTCAGAAAAGACAGAGCTAAGCAAAAAAGATGTAGCCAAAGTACTGAAACCATGACCCAGTTGGCCTACAAAGAAGTCAAAACCAGCGGTGAGTTCACCGTACCTGGCTTGGGCAAATTGGTGAAAAAGCACCGTTCTGCTCGTCAGGGCAGGAACCCAGCTACTGGTGCGACTATCCAGATCCCAGCCAAAACTGTGGTTAAGTTCCGAGTAGCTAAGGCTGCTAAAGACGCTATTTTGTAAATAGCGTTTAGCTAGTACTAGACATAAAAGCCTGCATCAATTTGGTACAGGTTTTTATGTTTGTATAATTTATAATATTTTTAGCGGGTGTATAAAAATACAGAGTTTACGCCGTTATCAATCAGCCATTTTTCATTGGCGGATTCGTCAGCTTGAGCACTAGCTACTTTGGCAGTGTGCCAATAATTGTTTATGACTAAGTATAATTTGTTTACGCCGGCTTTATCCATAGCTGTAAGGGCTGCCTCGCGGCTGGCGTTTTCTTCTACCATAACCAGATAGTCTTGGTAGATATTATTAATGCCCAAGGGCATGGAGTAATAAAAATTGTTGTTATAGTAGTGAGCAAAACCAAATTGTTGTATAGCGGCCGCACCAACCATCTGGTTGGCCAGGACTATATAAGAGGCGCCTTGGGCTTGATTGTCTATAAAGTCTACGGTCTTGAGATCAGTGGCAGTGACATTGAAGCTTTTGGAGTTTTGGTGGCGGTCATAGACAGGATAGCTAAAATAAGTGCCACTGATGATTATAATTGTCGTAAGCACAATTAAAAATATTTTAGGCCAAAATTCTTGGCGGCTATCCAAGACTTTTTGCCACCAAAAATAAACACTGGTCAAAAATATAGGCAAGACTGCTAGGACTACTAAATAAGCCAGGCGATCAGGGTAGTCATTTTTTTGGTAGCTAATTTGCAGATTGAAAGATAAAAACAAGCTAGCAATGAAATAGTTGATTATTAAAACTATAATTAGGAACAGCAATTTTTTAAAGAAAACATATTTATGCTCTTTTAGTATAAAATATAAACCCAAAGCGCTAACAATGGCGTATATCCAGATAAAGTTGGCACCGATATTGTGCAGAGCGTCTAAGGGAAAACTATAGGTGTGATACCAGTTAAAAGGGGCTAGATTAAAGCCATCATCGCTGATGGTAAAAATTTTGTTCCAGGGAATGCCACTAAGATGCTGATATAAGGCAAAAAATAGTGGTAGGCTAATGATGCCAGCTAGAGTAGTTAAAATGACTAATAATTTTTTAATGATTTTATGCTTTTTAATTTGCGCAACACTGAGGTAAGTGCTTAAAAATAGTAGCGGTAGGCCAGCTAAAGGGTGCATAGTCATGGTCATGACGGTGATAGCCCACGGAAAGAATAGAGGAATATTTTTTTTGTTTATTTCCGGCAATAGAAATATAATCATAACAAACCATAGGTAAGTCAGATTTTGCGGAGTGGTCATAATAGCAAAATTGAATCCCAAAGCTGTACTCCAGAGCGTGGCCAAGTAGCTGGTTTTAAATGACCACTTAAAACCATAACGCAGGCCGTAAAATATGCTAGTTGGCCAAAAAACGGCAAAACAAAAGGGCATCAGTAAGCGATTGACATCAAACAGGGACAGGTTGGTCAAGTAATGGATGAAGAAAGTCAGGCCATATTGGCCAACATATAAGAAAAGGCGTGGTTCAATAGTGCCCGTGTCAGCTATGACTTTGATAGTAGCAGCATGTATAAATGAGTCATAGCCATAGCCCAGAGGGTATAGAATTAGGGCGAAACTGGCCAACATAAAAAAATGGCATACTAAAAAAAATATATTTTTGTCTGAGCGTTTATCTACTAGGCTGGCTACTAAGCATAGGTTGCTCAAAGCAAAGGCCGCCCAAAATTTGTAGCTTAGTAGTTCCCAAGGTGAGCGGATAATGCCAGTGCTGGCTTTTTTGAGTAGAAATATAAATATCAATATGTCTAAAACTATGAATATAGTGGGTAAAAGAGATTTTCTCAAATTTTTTATATCCAAAAAATACCAATGCCAAGTTTGTAAAAAATAATGCCGTCTTTGCAAATAATATGATAAAAATTCTACAATAATACTAATAGATAAAAAGCTAAACAGCCAGACAAATATATTGATTTGATATAGATGATAAGCAATAGTATAGATTAAGCTGATATAAGCAAATATCATGAGCAGTCCAGCCAGATTTTTGAAGCCTTGGTGTATATTAGTAAAAAAAATATCGCCCAATTTGCGGCTATTGAGCCATAGATAAATAGCTCCCAAGATTAAGCCTAGGGGCAGATTGTGGAGCCAATAGACATTAGCTAAGATTAAGGCGGCCAAAATTATTTGCCCGACAATGTTTTGTGGTCTGCTAAAACTGATCATAAACGGGTTTATTGTAGCATACTTTTTTTGTTTTTCACACTTCTTAAAACTCCCAAGTTTTGCTACAATATAGGCATGCTTATCAGACGATTAGTGATTATTAAGATTTGGCGTTATTTGTGGCTGGCAGCTGCTTTAGCTTTGATTGGCTATGTGCTTAGCCGGGGAATTGTTACTAGTCGTCTGTGGGAATATAAACTGGATTGGCGCCGGCCTATTAGCCATGATATTTACGGTTGGTATCCAGAACAGCGTACCCAATTTGATGTTGTAAATGACCGTTTGGAGGTTTTAGGGGAACCGCTTTATCTACAAGTTTATAGTCCAGTAAAATTTAATCTTTTAACAATTGAAGGTAGTCTCGATTATTCTGGTGAAAATATCAAGCTGGGGCTTAAACAGCAAGATGGCTCCTGGCAATTTAAAGATATTGGCAGTTCAGATTTTTCTTTGAGTTGGATTTTGGATAAGGTGCAAGTTAGAAGAAATAAGATAGAAATGATTTTATCAATTAGCGATTTGCGACCGACATCTACTATTTATTTGATGAATAATTGGCATTTAAAATTTAGCCGATGAAGACTGGTGTAATTTTAATTAGAGATTTTTTTAGCATTGCCCTAGGCACTTGGTTGGTCTTGGTATTTTTGGAATTTTGCCAGCCAGGCATGGTGGAGCGCCAGATTGATCTTGAATATTATTTTTATGGTTTGATTTGCTTATATATTTTTTATCGTTTAGTGAAGAAATAGTTTGGGCTAAAGTTCTTATTTGTGTTATAATATATAGATATGAATAAGAAAAAGAAAATGGCTAGGAAAAAACACCGTCGCCGTAGCGGTAAGTCTATTGTAAGTGCTCGTTTTCGTTAATTTAAATAAAAAAATGCCAAAACAAAAACAAAAAATGTACGTCATAGCAGTAGATATGGGCTATGGCCACCAGCGTGCTGCTTATCCTTTTTTGGAAAATGCTCATAGGGGTATTATCAATGCCAATCGTTATCAGGGTATCAGCAGTAAAGAGCGTCGCATGTGGGAAGGTGGGCGGACTTGGTACGAGATAATTTCTCGTTTCAAAAATGTGCCTTTTTTAGGAACAACCGCTTTTGCTATCATGGATAGTTATCAGAAGATTGAGCCTTTTTATCCTAAGCGTGATTTGTCACGTAATTCTGCCCAACAAAAATATTTTTATAATCAAGTCAAAAAGGGACTGGGTAAGAGTCTCATTGAAGAGCTAAATAAGAACCCCTTGCCTTTTGTGACTACTTTTTTTGTGCCCGCTTATTTTGCGGAATATTATGGCTACAAGGAAAAGATTTATTGTGTAGTTTGTGATGCAGATATAGCTAGAGCTTGGGCCCCGTTTAATCCCAAAACCAGTAAGATTAATTATTTAGTTCCCAACAAGAGAGTCAAAGCTCGCTTGGAGCTTTATGGAGTGAGGCCAGAAAAGATTTTTATAACTGGCTTTCCTTTGCCTAAGGACAATATTGGCGGATTAAAACAAAAAACCTTGCGGGCTGATTTAGCCTCTCGTATTTATAATTTAGATCCGCGCAGTGTTTATAGGCGTAAATACAATAAGTTGATAGAGAATTATCTCTGTCCCGTCAAGAGTATAAAGAAGCCAGACAGGCCAATCACTATAACTTTTGTAGTCGGTGGAGCTGGCGCTCAGCGTGATATTGGTATTACTTTGGTAAAGAAATTAAAGGACAAGATTAAGCAAAATAAAATAAGACTAAATTTAATTGCTGGCGTTAGAAATGATGTTTATTTGTATTTTAAAAATGAAGTAAAACGTCAGGGGTTGGATAAGTTGGATAATATCCGTATTATCTATACTGAAGACAAGCTGAATCATTTTAAGGTATTTAACAAAATTTTGCGCCATACGGATATTTTATGGACTAAGCCGTCGGAACTTACTTTTTATAGTGGTTTGGGTCTACCAATTATTATGGCTGAGCCGATTGGCTCTCAAGAAAGATATAATCGTGGTTGGCTACTAGCTATTGGTGCTGGTGTGGATAGCCAGGATCCGCAGTATGTTGATGAGTGGCTATTTGATTGGTTAGATTCTGGGTGGCTGGCGGAAGCGGCTATGGAGGGATTTTTGGATGCGCCGCGCATGGGGACTTATCATATTGAAGATATTGTTTTGAAAAATAAAGTCAGTGAGATAGAGGACGTTCATTTGTTATAGTTTGGCATGATCATAAAAAAATTAACAATAAACTGCTACAAAAGCATCAAAGAGCCGATGGTTTTGAATTTACCGTTGGCTACTATTTTTATTGGTCAGAACAATAGCGGTAAAAGTAATATTTTGGATGCTATAGAGTTTGCCTTGAGCGACCGTTTGAGCGATCAGACTCTGGTTTATGAAAAAGCTGATATTGAGTTGGCATTAGAATTTGGTGATGACGAACAAATAAAGCATCAATTGCCAGCCAAAGAGGGAATATTTATTTTAAAACAAGGTCAGAGGCAGCTTATTTTTGGACAGCAGCAAATACCTTATAATAAGTCTTTGGCTATATTGCTTTCTTCCAAAATCAAGCGTCTGGATGAGGATGCTTTTTTGGATTTTCGGCAAATTGAGATTGATTATCAAAACCTTTTTAAATATCCAGCTAATCTAGAAAAGTTTAAAGAGCATTTGCGTCATCATTTCCCCAAAATAGTTGCCAC
>JAHFJB010000041.1 GCA_023246135.1 Candidatus Parcubacteria bacterium | reverse complement strand
GGCAATGGATTTTTGATAAGAGCTTATTTTATTATTTTTTTAAGCATCAGCCAATTTGGCAGTGGCTGTTGATTTTGTTGGTTATACCTATCAATTTAGTCTTGACCTTACTTTATGTTATTTGGCTCAAACATCAGGACGAATAGTCTATGGTTTTGGCTGGGCGTGTTTATCTTGGCTGAGATTTTATTAGCCTTGGCTTTTAATTTTGAGTCTTTGAATTTTGTTATTTTGATTTTGGTAGCCCTTTTGACTTTTGGCTGTGTTTGGCTCAGGCCGGAGTTTGGCCTGTATATACCACTAGCAGAACTCACTTGGGGGTCATTGGGCCATACTATTGGCTATTCTTATTTTGGTTTACGCCTGACTATTTTTTTGATAGTGGTTTTTGTATTTTTTACAAAAAATATTTTTTCTATAAAGAGCTTAAAATTTTTTAAAAATAAAAAAATAAGTTTTGTCTGGTCTTTGATTTTGCTAGCAGTTACTATAGCCAGTTTGATAGCCTATTTTGCTAGGCGTCCTTTGGCTAGTATATTTTTGGATGCCAATGCTTATTTGTATTTACTATATTTGCCAATCTGGCATCAAGCCTACAGTCGTGATTATTTGCCAAGTATCTTAAATATCCTCAAAGCGGCCGCACTGGTTGTGGCTATTAAGACTTTATTGGTGTTCAATTTTTTTGTTCAAGGTTATCCGGGCTTTGATATGGTGGCTATTTATAAGTGGCTTCGGGATACTCGGACTGGTTTTGTGACTAGTTTCCCAGAAGGCTTTAGCCGAGTATTTTTGCAATCCCAATTTTATGTATTAGTTGCTTGGTTTTTGTCAGTTTGGGAAATAATAAAAAATCATAAAAATAAAAATGCCTTTGTAGCTCTAATAATTTTTTCCTCTGCTTTGTATGTCAGTCTGTCACGTAGCCTTTGGCTGGGTCTTATGGTTGGTTTTGTATTTTTAGCAGTTAATATTTTTATTTATAAACGGGAGCTTATTGCCGCTAAAAAAATATTCATCTTATTTCTAGTTGTTATAAGCACTTGTTTAGTGGTGGAGTTTTTGTTTAATGTCCCCAAATTTCATAGCCTTAATATTTTTACGCAGAGAACGATGGATAGTGGTGAAGCCGCTGTGAGTAGTCGTGAGCAGCTACTCAGGCCTTTGTGGCAGGGGATACTTAAGGCACCTATTTTTGGCCAAGGCTTTGCTAAGGAAATTAGTTATTATTCGGCCGATCCGAGAATAAAAAATATTGATAATCCTAGTGGTTTCTATACTACTTATTCTTTTGAATGGGGTTGGTTAGATATGTGGCTAAAAGGCGGATTATTTTTACTAGCTGGTTTTTTGGCGTATTTGGTGCTAATTTATAGGCAGGGATACTCAAAATTGGTTTCAAATCAAGTGTCTTTGCCACTTTTGTCTATAATTAGCAGTTTAGTGATTATTCATATTTTTAGCCCCTATATCAACCATCCTCTAGGTTTAGGGGTTTTAATGCTTAGTGATGTTATTTTAGAGTATGATCAATAATAAAAAGAAATATAAAATAACAATTAGTTTAGTCACTTGGAACGGTGAAAAATATTTGCCGTGGCTTATTAATAGTCTCAAAAATCAGACCTTCACTGATTGGCAGCTCTTGGTGTTAGATAATGCTTCTAGTGATAAGTCCGTAGAAATAATAGAAGATAGTTTTCCCGAAGCTAGTCTGATAAAACAGAAGAAAAATATTGGTTTTGCCAAAGCACACAATCTGCTGATTAATTGGTCGGATTCTGATTATGTTTTAGTTTTGAATCAGGATATTATTTTGGCGCCAGACTATCTAGCCAAAGTGGCACATTTTTTGGACAAGCATGCCCACGTGGCCGGAGTGGCTGGCAAGCTTATGTATTGGAATTTTAATGAAGCTGAAAAAACTGACATTATTGATTCTTTTGGGCTGAAGATAAATCGCCAGCGAAAAGTCTATGATTTTGCCAGTGGTCAGACTGATTTTGCTTTAGATAACCAAGAGGTTTTTGGTTTATCTGGGGCCTTGGTGTTATTTCGTCGCAAGGCTCTGTCTATGGTAGCCCAACAATTGTCCGATGGGCATTGGGAATATTTTGATGAAGATTTTTTTGCTTACAAAGAGGATGTGGATTTGGCTTGGCGCCTGCGCTTGGCCTCTTGGCAAAATTGGCTTTTGGCTGATGCCTATGCCTGGCATCATCGCACTGTCAATGTGAATGAAGCTAGAAAAAATAGGGGTCTAGCCAATAAATTGTCTTACCGCAATCATTTGCTTACCTTGTATAAGAATTCTTTTCCTAAGGATATATTGAGAGATTTTTGGCCAATTTTTCTTTATGAATTAGGTAAGTTTTTCTATTTGCTTTTGTTTGAGCGATCTAGCCTGCTAGGGCCAAAAGAATTTTGGTACTTATACCGCAAGTTTAGAAAAAAAAGAAAATTTATTTTTAAATATCGCCAAGCTGAAGCCGCTGATATTAATCGTTGGTTCAAATAATATGGACTTATCAATTATTATTTTAAATTATCATAACAAAAATTTAACCAAAGAGTTGTTAAAAAATTTGTTTGATTTAAAATTGCCTTACGAATCTGAGATTATTGTTGTTGACAATGCTTCCTATGATGGGTTGAAAGAAATAGTGGAAGAAAAATTTACGCAAATAAAATTTATCCAGAGCCAGAAAAATGGTGGTTTTGCTTATGGTAATAATCTAGGCATCAAAGCAGCTAGCGGTCGTTATGTATTAATTTGCAATCCTGATTTAGCTATCTTATCTGATGACGCTATAGTCAAAATGTATGATTATCTAGAGGCACATTCCGAAGTTGGCCTAGCTGGTCCGCGGCTAGTTAATGCTGATAAGAGTGTGCAGTATTCTTGTACTAGTTTTCCTGATTGGCATTTGCCATTTTATAGGCGGACTTGGCTGGCTAACACTAAGAGAGGAGAGGAATGGCTGGACGCTTATCTCATGAAAGATTTCGATCATTACCACAATACTTACGTACCGGCCTTGTTTGGTGCTTGTTTGATTTTTAGGCGAGAGTTGGTAGCCAAAGTTGGTTATTTAGATGAGCGTTACTTTATGTATTTGGAAGATTTGGATTGGTCGCGGCGGTTTTGGCAAGCGGGATATAAAGTAGCTTATATTGGTGAGGCGGAAGTGATTCACTTACATCGTCGTCAATCAGCCTCCGAGAATTTGTCCAAGAGCTTGTTTTCTCGCTCAGCTCGGCATCACATCGTCAGTTTCATTAAATATTTGTGGAAGTTTCGTGGCCAAAAATTGCCAAAAATTAGCTAAGTTTACCTTGATTTTTAGGGCAAAATTAGGTATGATTATTTTGTAAGTTATAAAAATTATGTTAAACGAGCCAAACAAAATAGTAGACATCAATGATGAGTATAAACAGCGTCTGCGCAAATTAGAGCAGATAAAATTTTCAGGCGTCCAGGCTTATCCAGCCAATACCAAAAGCGATATGTCAATTGGCGGTTGGCAGGCTGATTTTAAAAAATTTATAAAGAATAAAAAAAAGGTGAGCTTAGCCGGCCGTGTTACTAGTTTGCGTTTGCAAGGCGGTTCATGTTTTTTTAATTTCAATGATGCTAGTGGCGGTGCCCAAGTTTTTTTTAGAAAGGATAGAGTAGGAGATGAGGCTTACCAATTTTTCAAAGCCAACATTGATGTTGGTGATTTTGTAGAAGTATCTGGTCAGGCTTTTTTGACCAAAACCAAAGAACCAACACTCTTAGCTACTAATTTTAAGCTTTTGTCTAAAGCACTCTTACCTTTGCCAGACAAGTATTACGGCCTCAAGGATCCTGATTTGCGCTATCGTAAGCGTTATGTAGATTTGTTGGTTAATCCTGAGATTAAAAAGATTTTTGATTTGCGTAGCCAGATTATCAAACTGTCCCGCCAGTACTTTGATGATAATGATTTTATGGAAGTGGACACGCCAGTATTTCAAGCAGTGGCTGGTGGTGCTACGGCTCAGCCTTTTGTGACTCATCACAATGCCTTGGATATTGATTTGTATTTGCGTGTTGCTCCTGAGCTTTATCTCAAACGACTGATAATTGGTGGCTATGATCGTGTCTATGAGATTGCCCGCTGTTTTAGAAATGAAGGTATTGATCATCAGCACAACCCGGAGTTTACTCAGCTGGAAGCCTATTGGGCTTACAAGGATTATGATTTTTTGATGAAGTTCACGGAAAAGTTTTTTGAGTGGCTGGTTAAAAAAATCAATAGTAATAAAACCAAAATTAAAAGTGCCGAGGCAATGCTTGACTTCAAAGCACCTTATCCGCGTTTAGATTTTAAAGAACTCTTAGAAAAAGAATTTAAGTTTAATTTGGATAAGACTGCCGATGTTGAATTATTTCAATTGGCTAAGCAAAAGGGATTGCAAGTTGATAAGACTTGGGGCCGAGGCAAGATTCTAGATGAACTGTACAAAAAATTTATTCGGCCAAAAATTATCCAACCAGTGTTTTTAATCAATCATCCCTTAGCTTTGTCGCCTTTAGCCAAAAAGATAGTTGATAGACCGGATTATGTAGAAAGGTTCCAATTAGTGGCCATGGGGGCAGAATTATGCAATGCTTTTTCTGAGCTCAATGACCCCTTGGATCAAGCCGAACGTTTCAAAGAGCAAAAGAGATTACGCAATCAAGGCGATGAGGAAGCCCAGGGGGCTGATGATGATTTTGTAGAGGCCTTGAAGCACGGTATGCCACCGACAGCTGGTATTGGTATTGGCTTGGATAGATTGGTAATGCTACTGGGTAATATTGATAATATAAAAGAAGTTATTTTATTTCCTACTATGCGGCCAAAAGATAATGAAAAATAAAAAGTTTATAAAATTTATAAATTAAAATAATTATATGGCAGAAATAGACAAAGCACAAAGAGTAACTCAAATAAGAGGGGAGTTGGCTCGTTTGAAAGAGGAACAAACACATTTCACTCAGGAGACTGACCGCTGGGAAATTATAAAAATAGAAATGGAAAAATTAGAAGCCGAGCTGCAAAATCTCATGGCTACTAGCTAATTATTTGTTAAACTTATGTTGGATATAAAATTTATTAGGGAAAATAAAGACAAGGTTGAAGCTAATCTGCTCAAGCGCTTGGTTAAGACTGATTTTGATTTAGATAAGATAATAAAACTGGATGATCAGAGAAGATCCTTAATGACCGA
>JAHFJB010000040.1 GCA_023246135.1 Candidatus Parcubacteria bacterium | reverse complement strand
AATAAAAGAGCCCTTTAAGCTCAAGTGTCCGGATTTCATAGATTTGACCTCTTGTTCTGTCAAAACCAAACCAGCCTCAAATTCTTCCATGATTCTGAAGTTAAAACCCGCTTCTTTATTGTAGGCTAAATTACTCATAAAATTTGGCTGATTTAAGCTAAATATAGAATATTTTTGGGTATTTGACAACCCTTAAACTTTTATGTTAAATTAAAAACCCTAAATTTTACTGATGGTTTCCCAGCTATTCTGTCAGTCTATAGTTGACCCAGCGCCCCTCCTTGCTGTGGCACTATCGGGTCTGGCAAATAGCTGAGAGATCGTGAGCTTTGTGCCCCAATGAGTAGGGGTTTTTTGTTCGTTTGAATTTTGCTATAATTAGATCAATGACTGGACAACAGAAAAAGGTAATAACCATGCTAACGACAATTTTTGTGATTATTGTAGTCTTAGTTTTTATTGTATGGGTAGGTTTAATTCTTTTGAGTAAAATGGATTATTTAAGGGCATTACAATAATTAAATAAGAAAAATATGTTCGGATTATTTTTGGTAATTGTGGGAGTCCTGCTCTTGTTAAAAGAAGTAGGTATTATCACCGGTGGTTTTTGGGGATACATCTGGACGGTGTTGTTTATTCTCTTTGGCTTGAGTTTGATGAGTCGGGAAAAGAAAGATGATTGGTGCTGTTGGAGTTGGTCAAAAAAACATAATAATTTTAAAGGCAAAGAGCCAAATATTGAGAATAAATAATGTCTCATAAATTTGTCAGTGCGTCTTTGGTGGAGATAAAAAAATCCAAATTTTTTGGTTTTTGTTTTGCCGTGTCCAGCCAGGAGCAAGTTAAAAATATTTTGGCGGAGATAAAAGATGATTATAAAGATGCCAAACATATAGTCTATGCTTATCGACTCAAAGAGGCGGGAGTAATCAAAGAAAAATTCGATAACGACAAAGAACCCAGCTCTTCAGCCGGTCAGCCACTTTTGTATTTGCTCCAGAAAAAAGAACTAATAAATAAATTGCTAATAGTGGTTCGGTATTTTGGCGGAACTAAGTTGGGCGTCGGTGGTTTGGTGCGAGCTTATACGCAAGCTGGTCAGGAGGCACTGGACAAATGAAGCGGGTAGAGAAGAGGACTATAAATCTTTTGGGACAATCGCAGGATTTTGTCTTGCGGCGTCCGCCGCGAACTCGGTATTTGCGTCTACGCATTTCCTCTGACGGGGCACTATCAGTAGCGGCACCGCGATCCTATCCCATTTTTTTGATTAATCAATTCATTAGTAGCCGGGCGCAGTGGATTGTCACTAATATCAAAAAAGTAAAAGACAGGCATAGCCTTTTGTCACTGAAGCATCAGGCCAGTGAAATAAAAAAATATAAAATAACCACTAAGGAATTATTAGAGAGTAGATTAAAACATTTTAATCAGTCTTATAATTTTTCTTTTAGGAGGATTGCTATTCGTAATCAGCGTAGTCGTTGGGGTAGCTGTTCGTCAAAAGGTAACCTCAATTTTAATTATCGCTTATGTTTGTTGCCTCCAGATTTGGCTGATTATATCATTGTCCATGAATTGTGCCATTTGGGCCAAATGAACCATTCTAAGCATTTTTGGCAGCTGGTAGCCAAGGCAATACCCGATTATAAGGCTCGCCAGAAAGACTTAAAAAAATTATAAGGGTAGCTTGATTTTTTTAGCTAATATTAGCCAATTTTTTTATTTGATAAAAAATCAAAACTTTGTTAAAATTAGGAAACAAAAAGCATGGAAGAGCAATATAAAAAAATCATTGAAGCAGCCAAAGCCGGCGGTCAAATTTTGAAACAATATTTTGGTCAGAATTTGGATATAGAGCAAAAATCCAGTCCGGCCGATATCAGAACAAAAGCAGATTTGGAATCAGAAGTGGCTATTTTAAAAATACTTAAAAAAGAGTTTCCAGATTACAACATTCATTCAGAAGAAGAGGGGAAAACAAACAATAAGTCAGAGTTTACTTTTGTGATTGACCCATTAGATGGTTCTCATAATTTTGTAACTGGTATTGCTAACTTTTCTGTTTCCATTGCTTTGATGAAGGGTGATGAGATAGAAGTAGGCATAATTTATCAGCCTATATTAGATAGAGTGTATTACGCGCAAAAAAATAAAGGCGCTTTTTTAAATGATAATAGAATTTCAGTTAGTGCAGAGAGTGATATTAAAAAATCTAGTCTTTCCTATGTGGCTGCTTATGGGCACAGCGCTGAAGATTATGGGGAAATTATGAGAAGATTGGAACTCTCTGGAGCTAAAAGAGTTTTTTATAACTGGTCGGTGGCTATGGATTTTTGTTATCTTGCCACTGGCAAGATGGAGGCGATTATCAATGATGGTTGTGAAATATATGATTATCTGGCCGGTAAAATAATTGCCAAGGAAGCTGGTGCAGTGATTTTAGATTTTGCTGGCCAAGTTGAACAGGCTGAAAAAAATGATAAATTTGTTATTGCCAACAATCAGGCAATAGTTAGTAAAGTGTTAGCGATGATAAAATAATATGCCTTGTTTTTTTTGTGACATTCAGACAAATGATGAGAGGCAAGTAGCCGAGAGTAAATATTTCAATTCTCGATTTTCCGAAGTGCCAGTGACTCAAGGCAACTGCGAAATTTTTAGCAAAGAGCACAAGGAAGATTGGTTTGCCCTGTCAGATGAAGAGTGGACAGATTTATACCAAATAATAAAGGCCGTCAAACAAAAAATAGAGGAAAAATATCGGCCGGACGGCTACAATGTGGGCTTTAATGTTGGCGTGGCTGGCGGGCAGAGCCAAAAGCACATACATCTGCATGTTATACCTCGCTATACTGGTGATGTGTCAAATCCGCGTGGCGGCGTCAGGAATGTGATTCCGGACAAAGGTGATTATCACCAATATATCTTAGATGCTTTACCACAGCGGAAGAAATACCTGTCTAGTTAAACCCCGGATGTTTCATAGGATTTATATAAAATTAATTTAAATAAAAAATTATATGGTGGGACACACTGAGCCAAGAAAAGATTATCTGTCATGGGATGACACTTTTATGCTTATGGCCGATCTAATAGCTGAAAGATCAAAAGACCCATCTACTCATACAGGGGCGGTGGTAGTTGGTGACAATAATATAATTCTTGGTTTGGGTTATAATGGTTTTCCACGTGGTACCGCTGACGATGCTTTCTCATGGGATAGAGAAGGTGGCTATGAAAAAAAAGAATTTTTAAAAACCAAGTACCCTTATGTGGTTCATGCTGAAGTAAATGCAATTTTTAATGCTAATAAGAGTGTCGCTGGCGGCAGAATGTATTGTCATTTGTTTCCTTGTAATGAATGTGCAAAAACAATAGTTCAAAACGGTATAAAAGAATTAATTTATCAGGAAGATAAATATAGTAATGTTGATATTTTTCAGGCTTCTAGAAAAATTTTTGAAGCAGCTGGCATAAAATTGAGAGAATATAAGCCGACTAAAAAATTAAAGATAGAATAGGATGGATAAAAAGATATTAGTTTTTACTGGTTTGCCAGCTTCAGGCAAGGGCACGGCCGCTAAATATTTGGTGGAAAAATATCAGGCCAAGTCTTTTCGTTTTTCTACTATTATGCGTGATTTGTTGGATAGGCTATATTTGCCACAGTCTAGAGAAAACATGTCTCATATTTCTATTGTGCTGAGACAGAATTTTTCGGAAGACATATTTGCCAAAGTTATGGCCGAAGATGCTAGTCGGGTAGAGGCCAGTGTTGTAGTGGTTGATGGCGCCCGTCGTTTGGCTGATGTAGAGTATCTTGGTAAATTGCCAGGGTTTAGGCTGGTGTCCATTGAAGCTGCTATGAAAATCCGCTATGAGAGATTGACCAAACGCGGTGAAAATCCTGATGACAAAAATAAAACTTGGGAGCAGTTTCAGGAAGATCATAACTTGGAAACTGAGCTTAGTATTCCAGCCTTGATGGCTAAAGCGGATGTAGTAATAAATAACGACGGTTCACTGGAAGATTTTTATAAACAACTTGATAAATTAGTTGAATAGTTATAAAAACATGAAACAATATCTAGACTTGCTACAAAAAATAATGGATGAAGGCGTGGACAAGGCGGACCGAACCGGTGTTGGTACCAAGAGTGTTTTTGGGGTGCAGGCCAGATTTGATTTGTCCGAAGGTTTCCCACTCTTGACTACTAAAAAAATGTTTTTAAAAGGCATTATTCATGAGCTTATTTGGTTTGTCCGAGGCGAGACTAATATCAAATACTTGGTTGACAATGGTGTGGGTATTTGGAATGAGTGGCCCTATCAAAAATATCTTGTGGCCAATAATTTGGTAGAAAAATATCCGAAATATACTCCAGAGTGGGGCGACAAATTAAAAGAATTTGTAGAGAATATAAAAAATGACGAAGCTTTTGCCAAAGAGTGGGGAGAGTTAGGCCCGGTCTATGGCAAACAATGGCGTAATTTTGGCGGGGTAGATCAGCTGATGGATGTTGTCAGTCGCATCAAGACCAATCCCAATGACCGGCGCATGATTGTCTCAGCTTGGAATCCACCGGAGATTCCTAGGATGGCTTTGCCACCTTGCCATTTATTATTTCAATTTTATGTAGCTCAAGGCAAATTGTCGCTGCAGATGTATCAGCGCAGTTGTGATACATTTTTGGGTGTGCCCTTTAATATTGCTTCTTATTCGTTACTACTCATGATGGTGTCTCAGGTAACCGGATTGGTACCCGGCACTTTTGTCCATGTCTATGGCGATTTGCATATTTACAACAATCATTTTGATCAGGTCAAAGAGCAGTTATCGCGTGAGCCTAGAAAATTGCCAACTATGAAGCTTAATCCAGCTGTTAAAAATATAGAAGATTTTAAATATGAGGATTTTACGCTGGAAGGTTACGATCCACATCCGGCTATTAAAGCACCCATTGCTGTATAAATATGTCAAAACCAACTATTAGTATTATAGCCGCCATTGCTAAGGATAGGGGCATTGGTAAAGACAATCGGCTCTTGGTGCATTTGCCGCCGGATTTGAAGCACTTCAAAGAAACAACCCGTGGCCACATGGTCATCATGGGTCAGGCTACTTACGAGTCTATGGGTAAGGCTTTGCCTAATCGGCACAACGTGGTTCTAACTAGGGACAAAAATCTTGAAGTTGCCGATGCGACAATTTTGTATTCTTTGGAAGAGGCCCTAGAGTTTGCCAAAAAGTGCAGTGACACCGAAGTATTTTTTATTGGTGGGGCATCT
>JAHFJB010000039.1 GCA_023246135.1 Candidatus Parcubacteria bacterium | reverse complement strand
AATAGTGTGGGCAATGATAGCTACTGGTTTAGTAGATTGTTTGGCCAGCTCTAGAGCTCGGATAATTTGTTTGATATTATGTCCGTTAATTTCCAAAACTCTCCAGCCAAAACTCTGATATTTAGTTTTTAGAGGGGATAGGGGCATAATGTCTTTGGTGCGGCCGTCAATTTGGATGCCGTTATTATCAACTATAACTACTAGATTATTAAGTCTGTATTTATGAGCAGTCATGATAGCTTCCCAAACCTGACCTTCATTGTGTTCACCGTCGCTAGTAATGCAAAAGATATGGTGCTGGCTTTTATCCATCTTGGCCGCCAGAGCCAAACCAACTGCCTGTGATATGCCTTGGCCCAAGGGACCAGAGCTGTTTTCTATTCCCGGTAAAGATTTATTATGGGGGTGGCCTTGAAGTTGACTGTTAATTTTTCTTAAAGTTTTAAGTTTGACTAAGGGGAAATAGCCGGCTCTAGCTAAGGTAGCATATAGTATTGGGCAGATATGGCCATTGGATACTATTAGTCGGTCGCGTTCAGGATAATTAGGTTTGGCAGGTATATATTTTAGAATTCTAAAATATAATACGGCAAAAATGTCAGCCATACCCAAAGAGCCGCCAGTGTGTCCTGAGCCAGAGCGAACTAGCATCTCAATCACATCTTGGCGCAATTGATTAGCTAGCTTAATTAATTCTTTTTCGGAGTATCTCTTCATGTTATTTATTGTATCATATTTTGGCTTTAAATAAAAAAAACCGCCCCGTCGCGTGACCACACGACGGGGCGGGAGCAGTTCCTGGATTTATTTATTTTTCTTCATTATTATAAAATTTATAATAAAAATAATAGTAGAAATAAGGGCCGACAATAGGCAGTATTGGCATAAGGACCTAATAACAAAATTTTCTAGATAAGTCAGATATAGAGAAAAGATAAAACCTAAGCTAGCTAGTAGATTTAGTATTTTTAGGATCCAGCTTTTTTTATGAAATAGATAAAACCCTACCATAATAAGCAGACCCAAATAAAACACGATGCCCATTATGGATATGGGGATTCCATAGATAGCCGAATATCGACTTACCAAAACCTCTTGGCAACCGGAAATTATAGAGCAACTAATGCTGCCCTCATAATATTTAATAGTAAGGTAAACAGAGTCAATTATGCCTAGTAAGGCTAGGACTGATAGGCTAATTAATAGCTTGATTGATTTAGAGTCTTTATTTTCTAATGGGTTTTTTAAGTCAGGCATATTTATGTATAAACAAAAACGACTTGGATTTATAGATATCACCCAAGCCGCTTTGTTTTAATTATTTCAATAGAGAATCTAGAGTAGCTTTGATGCTCTCAATTGGTAGGGCACCATTTATAGGTACTTTTTGGTCACCGGCCACAACAACACTATAAGGCGTGCCTTGAGCGCCGGCTGCTTGAGCTTGGCTGGACATATTTTGAATCTTGCTAGCATATTTTCCTGAGTCTAAGCATTTTGTAAAGTCGTCAGTATTAAGACCGAGTTCGCCGACAATCTTAGGCAGGTCAGCAACTTTCTCGGTACTGTCAGCAAACAGTTTGTCTAAAAATGCCCAGAATTTTTCATTGCCACCTTGCTCGCCGACACACTCGGCAGCTTCAGCTTTTTTCTCAGATTCAGGGTGCAAGCTGGTCAGAGGGAAATGGCGGTAAGTCCAGCTTACTTTACCATTATAATCTTTTAAGATTTGTAGCATAGTTTCGTGAAAACGAGTGCAGAATGGGCAGTCAATATCTGAGAAAGTAACTATATTGACTTTGGCATTCTTATCACCGCGGACCCAGTCCTTGCTATAATCAGTGGCTGTCAAACTAATCTTACCACTTGGTTGAGCAGCACCGTTGTCATTGACTACAGCACCATTATCATTAGTGTTGGCTAAATTATTGCTATTGTTTTTGTCAGTCTTACCATTTATAAAAAATCCCAGTAAGACAAAGAACCCAATAACAAACATAGTGGCAATGCCGATACCTAATCCTGCCTTGAAGGCAGTTTTTGGCTTGAGGCTATCAATAGTGCCTCTTTCTTGATTGTTGTTTTCCATATATTTTCTTAACTTTATTAATTTTTAATTTATAGGGTTCATATAGTATAGCAATTTTTATTTTTTTATTCAAATTTTTTGCAGGTCTTTGTCGTTGACAAAATTTGCTAAGTGTGCTAAGGTACCTCGATCCCAAAATATAGGGATTTTTTATTTTTAAGATAAATTTATGTCAGAAGATAGTAGTTGCAAAACTATTAAAAATCTGGGTAAAAAATTGAGAAAATACCTAAAACTGCCGTTTTTATTGGTTAGTTTGCTGGTTTTTACTTTTCCTCACCTGACAGCTTCTCAAGCAATTGGTAATAAAAACTACTCTATTGGTCCAGTGTCAAATGAGACTATTAGGCCTTATAATAGTGGTCAGCCATTGCCGGAAGCACCTGATAAACAGCCAAAAAAGACTATGAAAATAATGGTTACGGCTTATAGCAGCGAAGTGGCTCAAACCGATGATACCCCCTTTATTACTGCTTTTGGCACGCGGGTTAGAGATGGCATTGTAGCTACCAACTTCTTGCCAAAAGGCACTATTGTTCGTTTTCCTGATGTTTATGGTGATAAAGAGTTTGTGGTTGAGGATCGTATGAATAAGCGTTATTACTATCATATGGACATTTGGATGGCTGAAAAGGGCTCAGCTGTTACTTTTGGGGCCAAGGTCCTTAATATGGAAATTCTTTAAATTTTGCCCAATATCCTGCCTCGCCAGGCAGGGTGAGTAGGCAAAAATACTAATATCAAAACCCCCAATTATGGGGGTTTTGAGGTATTGACAAAGTTTTTATTTTGCCCTATAATACTCTTGCTATAAAAATATAATAATTTAAGATAGTATAGTATATAAACCAAAGATGTTAATCAGCTTAAAAATAACGAGTAGTTAAAAGGATTTTAGGCAAGATTTACTTTTGCGTAGAGTCCGCCGAAGAAGCGGATTTTTAGCACCATAAAAATTTAATCGTTAGTGAGTAATTTTTAAATAAGCAGGCTTGAAAGCGGCCTATTTAAAAATTACTTTTTGGCGGTTAGAAAGCCAAACGGACTTTGACAAGTGAATATGTTCATGTAGCATCTATAAAAAAATGCAAAAACATCTCGTTTATTATAAAAATTTTTAAGCAAGCCAAAAATTTCTAAAATTTTTGGTGGTTGCTAGATAAGAGTATATGGAGGATGCCTAGACATCAAAAGACGATGAAGGACGTAGCAATCTGCGATAAGCTTCGGGGAGGTGATAAGCAACCTTTGATCCGGAGATTTCCGAATGGGGGAACCCTTCTGCTAGAAGAGCAGAAACCACTAAGTGAATACATAGCTTAGTTGGAGACTACCCGGCGAATTGAAACATCTTAGTAGCCGGAGGAATAGAAAGAATTAATGTACTTATTAGCTAATAGCGCATGGCTTCGGCTATCTGCTATAAGCTAATAAGTATCTCGATTCCCTGAGTAGTGGCGAGCGAAACGGGAAAAGCCTAAACCTTGGATGAGATAAATTAGTTTGAATTGCACCGCAAGGTGTAAGGAGAGCTAGTGCAATGACCGCAGGTCTAATGCTTACCGAGGGGTTGCAAGAGGTTATGTTTTGAAGCTTGCGGCTTCAGAGCCAACAGAAGATTATTTAGTAGAACGGTCTGGAAAGTCCGGCCAAAGAAGGTGAAAGCCCTGTAAACGAAAAGTAATACTAATTGGTAATAATTTTCTTAAGTACCACGAGACCGGAGAAATCTTGTGGGAAGTCAGCGTCACTATGCGCTAAGGCTAAATACTTTTGGTGATCGATAGTGAACTAGTACCGTGAGGGAAAGGTGAAAAGCACCCCGAGAGGGGGATGAAATAGTATCTGAAACCATATACTTACAAGGAGTCGAAGGCCTATGATCACGTTCGCGTGATAATGGCTAACGGCGTGCCTATTGAAGAATGAGCCAACGAGTTAGCTGTAGGTAGCTAATTTAACTCCTTCGGGAGGAAGATAAAGTGAAAGCAAGGATTAATAGTCCGCAACAACTTTTATGTTTTTCCCCTTCGGGGGAAGGACATAAAAGTTGTAGGTTACCTATACTAGACCCGAAACCAGGTGAGCTTGCCATGACCAGGGTGAAGCGACAGTAACATGTCGTGGAGGCCCGAACCCACTAGCCGTGCGACACTAGGGGATGAGTTGTGGCAAGGGGAGAAATTCCAATCGAACTTGGCAATAGCTGGTTCTCCTCGAAATAGTTTTTGGACTAGCCTCACGAGTTAAGTTTTGGTGGTAGAGCACTGGATGGGACAGGGTGGCATTGCGTCCATACCTGTGCCAATCAAACTCCGAATGCCATTACGTATCTTGTGGGAGTCAGACCATGGGGGCTAAGCTTCATTGGTCAAAAGGGAAACAGCCCAAATCCATATCTAAGGTCCTTAAATCTAGGTTAAGTGTTAAAGGTGGTATTGTAACTTTTACAACTAGGAGGTTGGCTTAGAAGCAGCCATCCTTTAAAGATAGCGTAACAGCTCACTAGTCAAGTTGCTTTGCGCCGAAAATTTAACGGGGCTAAAACCTAGTACCGAAGATTGGAGTCATACGCCTTAAGGCGTATGGCGGTAGAGGAGCGTTCTATATGCATCGAAGCGGTACCGTAAGGAACCGTGGAGCGTATAGAAGTGAGAATGTTGGCATAAGTAGCAAAAATCGGGGCGAGAATCCCCGACACCGCAAACCCAAGGTTTCCTGGGCAATGAGAATCATCCCAGGGTTAGGCAGTCCTAAGGTGAGGCCGAAAGGCGTAGTCGATGGATGAGCAGGTTAATATTCCTGCCCTACTGCTATTTTTCGATGGGGGGACGCAGTGTGGTATACTTTGGCGCTATTCGGTTATGAGCGTTGGCGACAATGATCTGTCTCTTAGGCAAATCCGGGAGACATTAAAGATTGGAGTCGTCAGAAGACTGAAGTTTTATACTGAAGTCAATCAGAGTAAAAGCACTGCCTAGAAAAACCTCTAGAGCTAAGGTAGCAGTATCTGTACCGCAAACCGACACAGGTGGGTGAGGAGAGTATCCTCAGGTGAACGAGAGAACCTTCCTTTAGGAACTCGGCAATAAAGCGGCCGTAACTTCGGGATAAGGCCTGCCCCGCGTAAGCGGGGCCGCAGCGAAAGATCTCAAGCGACTGTTTACCAAAAACACAGGTCCCTGCTAAAGCGCAAGCTGATGTATAGGGGCTGATGCCTGGCCAGTGTCAG
>JAHFJB010000038.1 GCA_023246135.1 Candidatus Parcubacteria bacterium | reverse complement strand
TATATTTGGCGAGCCAGTCTATGGCGATCTAAATGGCGATGGCAAGCAAGATGCAGCTGTACTGCTAGTAAATGACCCAGGTGGCAGTGGCACATTTTATTATGCTGTCTTAGCTATTAACGTTTCGTATGGCGTCTATCAAGAGCCACGATATAAAGCTACCAATGCCCTGCTCTTAGGCGACCGCATTGCCCCGCAAACAATAGAAATACATGACGGCCAAGCAGTCTATAATTATGCTGAGCGAAAACCTGACGAGCCCATGACTGCTCAGCCATCAGTAGGCAAAAGTTTTTATGTCCAATATAACAAAGATGCTAATCAGATAAGTGAACTAGTAAAAACTGGCCCTATGACCGAAGCTGAAGCTAGGGTTATTGCTGAGAAGACTTGCATCAAGGGCGGAAAATCTCTGTCGGCTGGCACTTACAATGATAATTCTAAAACTTGGTATTATAATGCCAATCTCAATTCCACCCGAGAAGGTTGTAATCCATATTGCGTAGTCAGTGTTGAGACCAAAACCGCCAAGATTGATTGGCATTGTACTGGTTATATAAAACCCGGCACTACTTGTCCTCAAGATGCCAAGCTCTGTCCGGACGGCTCGACAGTTGGTCGAGTAGGACCAAACTGCGAATTTGCCGATTGTTCTAATTAGATATATAACTTTAATATTAACCCCTATGACTCAACAAAAAAAATTTAAAATTAGCACCAAGGTCATTACACTAATCGCTTGTGGCTTTGGTGTACTCCTAATCTCCGGCTGTGCGGGAATGTTTGACTTCTTAGATGCCGAGATGAACAAGGCTATTGAGAAAAAAAATCCTAAGATTTGCCGCAAGATGGATGATGAGGCTCGCAAAGAGCGTTGCCTGGCTGGCGTAGCTGAAGCCGCTGAAAATGAAAAGCTCTGCGATGAGATCAAAGACCAGAGCACCAAAGACAATTGCTTTTCTCGAGTGGCTGTAGCCGGTGACAAACTGGACTTATGCGGACAGATCAGCCAGAATAGCTACAAAGATTCTTGCTACAGCCAGCTGGCTACCCAACGCCAAGACGCCAATATCTGCACCTCCATCACCAATTCCAACACAGTCGGTGCTTGTGTTTCCCAAATTGCCGAGGCTAAGGGTGACGCATCTTTATGTAGCACTATTGTAGCTGATTATTATCGCTTCGACTGTGTTAGCAAAGTAGCCACCAAAAATAATGATATTAAATTATGCGACAGCTTGCCGGCTCGTGACAAGAGTACTTGCTACACTACTATTGCTACCAACCAAAAAGATGAAAAAATTTGCGACCAACTTAGCACTCAGAGTGACAAAGATGTCTGTATTTCCAATGTTGCTTCGCAAATCGGTGGCAACCTGCTTTGTACTAAGATTGTAGATGTTCGCCAACAACAACAGTGCTACTATCTAGTTGGTACCAAACACAATGACGAGACGGCTTGCGACAAAATCACTGATACTTATCAAAAAGAAAGTTGCTATAGCAGTGTGGCAGTAGCCAAAAAAGATGATGTTTTGTGTAATGCCATCACTGAAGTGTCTAAACATGATTCCTGTTTGCAAGAAATTGCTATAAGTAAGCAAAGCACTAACCCCTGTGACGCTGTAAAAAATCAGGAAACAAACTACACTTGTATTTATGCCGTAGCCAACACCCGCCGCGATGCCTCTATCTGCGAGAAATTTGGCAGCCAAGGCACCAAAGAAAAATGCATGTTCAATGTAGCTGTCACGGCTCAAGACAAAGCAGTCTGCGGCTACGTCAAAGACAGAGGTGACCGCAAAAAGTGCGAAGACGCTACTAAATATACCGAACTGCAACCCTAGTTTAATACTATATTTCGCCCTTTATTTTCTGCCAATTTAATGCTAAACTCTAATTGTTTTAAGCAATCTAAAACATAATCATTATGGGTCTATTTTATTACATCCTAGCAGTAATCATTATTATTTTACTAGGGTCGCTCAAAGTCATCAAACAATATGAGCGCGCTGTGGTCTTCTTTTTAGGCAAATACCGAGGTATGCGTGGCCCGGGCCTTATCTTCATAATCCCTGTTTTTGAAAAAATGACTAGAGTGGTCTTAAGGACTATCACCATGGATATTCCTTCACAAAAAATCATTACCAAAGATAATGTCTCCATTGATATTGCTGCTGTCGCCTACTATCATATTGTCGATGCTTCCAAAGCGGTCATTGCTATTGAAAACATCTACCAAGCTGTCAATCAAATCAGCCAGACCACAGTAAGAAATGTAGTGGGCCAATTCAATCTTGACCAGCTCCTATCCCAAACTGGTCAAATCAATGAGCAGATAAAAAATGTCATTGACACTCATACTGAGCCGTGGGGTGCTCAAGTGACGGCAGTTGAAATTAAGGACATAGTTTTGCCAGATAATATGCAACGCGCTATGGCTAAAGAGGCTGAAGCTGAGCGCGAACGCCGCGCCAAGATCGTAGCCGCTGAAGGTGAATTCCAAGCGGCTGCCAAACTCGGCCAAGCGGCTGATTTGATTTCCCAACACCCAGTCGCTCTACAACTACGTACTTTACAAACTATGGCCGAAATCAGTGTTGAAAAAAATTCTACTATTATTTTCCCGGCCCAATTCATGACTACTGTTGAAGAAGCCTTTAAAGCTATTAGCAAAGATCAAGCAAAAAAGTAAATTGAAACAAAAAAAGATGAAGCTAACTGCTTTGTCTTTTTTTATAAAAAATTAGAGGCGGCCAACCAAGCTGGTTGGCCGCCC
The DNA here is from genome assembly GCA_023246135.1 of Candidatus Parcubacteria bacterium. Taxonomy (GTDB): domain Bacteria; phylum Patescibacteriota; class Patescibacteriia; order UBA1558; family GWA2-36-10; genus JAHFJB01. The sequence goes on along the minus strand of JAHFJB010000038.1, from coordinate 2,582 downwards.
CACGAAACTCATGGTGTGGGCGCATGTGATGCGGACGCGCGGAAAGAACTCCTACCAGAAGCGCTGCCGGGACTTTCTGTCCCGCCTGGCCTCCTCGGCCGCCTTAGCAGCGGCCAGCCGCCGCTCTGCCTGCTGTGCCGCGACAACCGCGGTCACCCCCTGCTGGCCCTGAACCATGATCTGGCCAGCCTCCGGCCCACTCAACTTGGCCGCCTTAGCAGCCTTGTTGGCAGCCTTACGCGCCTGCGACGCAGCCTGGCCGGGCGTGGGCCCATCGCCAGAGTGCTTCCTCAGACCGCGTCTACTGACGTTGATCTCCGGAATGGTCAGCCTCTGCTTCAGCATAAGCACATCTCCTTGATCGGGGCTATGCCTCGGACGGGGAAAATGCCTTATAAAGATTAGCCAAACACTAAATTTTTGTCAATCGTTAAATAGTATTATATAATAAAAATATGAAAAAAATACTTTTAGCTATTGTGATCGTTATACTCGGAGTTAGCCTAGTCTGGTTTAGCTTTTATTTGTTTAAGCAAAAAAATACTAATGAACAAAATATCACCAATACCAACACTAACCCACCTATTGCCAATCCTATAAAAATCACTACCCCAGAAGCTAATGCCGAAGTGGTTAGCCCAATTACTATCACTGGCCAAGCTAGAGGCCCCTGGTTTTTTGAAGCTAGCTTCCCCATAAAAATCATAGATGACAAAGATATAGAATTGGGTCAGGGCATAGCTCAAGCTCAAGGCGAATGGATGACTGAAGATTGGGTAAGCTTTAGTGCTACTCTATCTTTTAATCCGACCACCAGCACAACTGGCTTTATAGTCTTTCAAAAAGACAACCCATCAGGTTTACCACAAAATGATGCTTCCTTTAAATTGCCGATAAAATTCACGCCCATAGAAACTAGCACTATCCAAGTATTTTTTAGCAATAGCCAGCTTGATACGGCAATGCTAGACTGCCAAAAAGTATATGCTATAGATAGATTGATAACTAAGACTGAGAGTGTTGGCACTGCCGCTATCACCCAGCTCCTCAAAGGCCCAACTGAGCCCGAAAAAAACCAGGGTTATTTTTCATCAATAAACTCCGATGTTACCTTGCAGTCTCTGAAAATAGACAAAGGCATAGCTTATGCTGATTTTGATGCCAAGCTCAATGAAGCCGTAGCCGGCTCTTGCCGTGTCACTAATATCCGCTCCCAAATTACCCAAACTCTCAAGCAGTTTCCCACTATTACCGACGTTGTTATTTCTATAAATGGTGAGAGCGAAGCTATACTCCAGCCATAAACTATAAACTTTATAAAACAAAAGCGCCCGCCCCGCATTCGCGGGGTGGGCGCTAATTTATTATTCTAATATTTTTAAGCGACCCTGATCAAATGTAAGAATTCTTACCTGACCGGTTTTCAATTTATCTATCATATCCCCTCTGGGCATGAGCCGGATAATACCAGAAGTATAATTTTGATAATTATAACCCCAGAGCTCAAAATAAAAATCATTAATGGTAATAGAAGTCATGCCTGTCACTACATAACTTTTATCAGCGCTCTCGGCAAACCAACCCAAACTATCGCGCCGCCAATTGAGCAAGTGGTTATTTTTATTATTTGGACTGACGTGGACATAAACCGGCAAGGGCAAGACTTCCGGGGCAGTATCTGGGTAAGTAAAAAGTAAGGCCTGACCTAGGTTGTTTCTGAACACTTCCGCACCAGACAGATTATCCGGCAAACCGACTGATACCAAGGTTTGCCCCGGACTGACCGACAAATCCTGATAGCTGGCCACAATCTGTCGGGCTAAACCGGAGCCCTCACGCCACCAATGACTCTTTTGCTCAGTCATAGTCAGGCCGAAAAGCAACCAGACAATAAATAACCCCGCTTTCACTTGGTAAGACCAACGCGCTTGAGCTAACAACAATATTACCCATAGCACAAAAAATGACAAGGATAAATACAAGTAGCGATCACCAGCAAAAGTGGTGTGGTGCAGGCCGACTAGCAGCATGGGGGCCAAGGCCAACAGAGTGCTAGCAAAAACTGTAAAAACAAAATATTGTTTATTTTTTAATAAATAATAAAAATACCAAGCCAAAGCAGCCAAAGTAATAATAACCACTGAATCCAAATAATGATAATAGCCTTTAAAAAATATAACTCTAAGCAGCGAGGCTGATACAAATTCATTAAAAAAAGAAGCTAAGTTGCCCACCCAACTTGTAAAAGACACCTGCAAATTATGTTCGCCATAATAGCCAAATAAAAGACCAATAGCCACATAGCGAATAAACATAAAAATAGTTAGGAGCAAGAAATAAAGAGAAAACAAAAATTTGCGGATAATATTTTTTTCTGTGAATTTATGGGTTGAATAAAAATAGGCTTCCCAGAGCAATATTATAAAGGGTAAACTAATCGCCACTTCCTTGGTTAAGAGTGCCAAAATAAAAAACAAAACTGACCAACCAAAAAATTTTATTTGGCTAATCTGCCGCCACCTAAAATAGGTTAACAGTGATAAAAGGTAAAACAAGGTCGCCCACAAATGTGGCCAAGCCGA
>JAHFJB010000037.1 GCA_023246135.1 Candidatus Parcubacteria bacterium | reverse complement strand
AAAGGAGTTAGCTGATCCCAAAAAATTAAAATATTGGTTGCCGGTTGACTGGTACAATGGCGGCATGGAACACGCTACTTTGCATCTTTTGTATTCGCGTTTTATTTACAAATTTTTGGCAGACATCGGCGTTGTGCCCAAGCATAAAGATATCGGCGATGAGCCATACAGAAAGCGTACTGCTCAGGGCATGATCTTGGGTCGTGGCAATATCAAGATGTCCAAATCCAAAGGCAATGTGGTTAACCCTGATGACTATATTAAAGAATATGGAGCTGATTCTCTGCGCTTATACATAATGTTTATGGGGCCATTTGATCAGACCGTGGCTTGGGATGATAAGGGTGTAATTGGTATCTATCGTTTCCTTAATCGGGTTTGGCATTTGGCTGACAAAGTAACTTCAGAGAAAAATACTGATAAGGCTACTATTAGTTTAATGCACAAAACTATCAAGAAAGTAAGCGATGATATCAGCGCTATGCGTTTTAATACAGCCGTATCACAATTAATGATACTCACTAATCAGCTGGAAAAATTACCAAGAGTCTCTCAAGAATATGTGGAAAATTTGGTTTTACTTTTGTCGCCTTTTGCCCCACACATCAGTGAAGAGTTGTGGCAGAGACTAGGTCACAAGAATGATTTAACTGGGGCCACTTGGCCAACTTATGACAAGACTTTAGCCAAAGATGAACTCATTAACCTACCCATACAGATTAATGGCAAAATTAGGGATCAGATAGAGCTAGCCTATGATACGAACCCGAGTACCGAAGTAGAGGCTATGGTTTTGTCTCGTGATAAAGTCAAGACAGCTATTGGTGTAGGTAGGGTCAAAAAATTTCTGCATATTAAGAATAAAATTGTAAGCATTGTGCTTGAATAAATGGTTAAAAATATCTCATGAAAGAAATAAAACTCACCAAAACTAATAGAGTTATGGTGCTCCAGCAGGCCTTGGAGGTTTTGCGCGCTGGTGGGGCGGTTATATATCCAACCGAGACTTCTTATGGTCTGGGTGTAGATTTTTATAATCAAGAAGCAGTCGATAAAATATACAAAATCAAGAAACGTGATCGCACTAAGCCCTTGCCAGTCATTGTGCCAGATATAGTTAGCGCTTCATCAATTGTTAATTTTTCTGACAAAGCCAAGCGTCTGGCTTTGGCTCATTGGCCAGGTCCGCTCACTCTAGTTCTGCCTTTTAAGTATTGTAAGTGGAACGGGCACTGTGATGATTATTTGGCGCTACGCGTTTCTAACCATCCCTTCGCCAATGATCTAGTGAGTATTTTTGGCAAGCCAATAATTTCTACTTCAGCCAACTTATCTGAGACTGGCGATTCTTATGATCCTGCCAAAATTAAAGAACAATTTTCTAAGGCCGCATTCAAGCCAGACTTATTGATAGATGCTGGTGTTTTGCAAGCGCACTTACCATCAACTATTGTTAAGATAGAGGGTGATAAAATAGAAATACTTCGCCAAGGTGATTTAAAAATAGAGTTGTAGCAAATAGTTATGATGCATCTGATTAGGGATCTTCTACCGGAAAATATGAAGCGTCAAGTGCGTGAATTATTTATTTCCACCACTTTGGTCAATTTTGCTTTGGCCATGGTAATGTTTTTTGAACCGATATATCTTTATAAGATCGGCTATTCACTCCAGCGCATTATGATTTTTTATCTGATTACCTATGTTCTCTATTTGTTCTTAATACCGCTGGGCGCTCGTTTTGCCAAAACCAAGGGTTATGAGCTGGGTATTTTTTTTGGCACGGTATTGTTTATAGCTTATTATGTTGGTTTATTTTTTATTGTCAGCTACCCAATCCTTTTTTATATAGCACCAGTGATTTTTGCTGTGCAAAAGACTTTTTATTGGCCAGCCTATCATGCTGATTTTGCTAGATTTTCTGGTAAAGCCGAAGAGGGTAGAGAAGTCAGTGCTATCAATGCCGCTACTTTCTTGGTTTATATTATTGGGCCGGCTTTGGCGGGTTTCATAATCAAAGAGTGGGGTTATGGCGCCTTGTTTACCATGGCTTCAATTTTGTTTTTGTCTTCTAATATTTTTACTTTAATTACTAAAGAAAATTTCAAGCCCAGTGGTTTTTCCTATAGGCATTGTTATAAGAGTCTTTTCAGCCGAGCCAATAGGCAGTCTTTTTTGGCTTATACTGGCTTTGGCGAAGAATTGGTAGTTTTGGTAATTTGGCCGATTTTTATATCGGTTATTATCAATGATGTTTTTAATATGGGTCTAGTAGTTACCCTAGCTACTCTGGTAACCACAATTATTACTTTGTATATTGGCAAATTGACTGATAAAAGTAACAAGCATTCAATTCTATCGCTAGGCAGTGTTATTTATTCATTATCTTGGTTTTTGCGGATTTTTGTTACCAATGCTTCTGGTATTTTCTTTGTTGATACTCTATCTAAGGTTGGCAAGAACGTAGTGGCTGTGCCGCTGACAGCCATCACCTATGAAAAAGCTAAAGATGCGGGTGGTGATGATAATCGCCAGCATATCATGTCCCAGGTTGTATTTTTTGAGATGAGCTTAGCGGTTGGCAAGCTAGTGGCCTTGATTTGTATTTATTTATTGTTGTTTGTTATTACCGAACAATTACTTGCTTTTAAGATTACTTTTATTTTGGCTGGGGCCATGACCCTGCTTTACATGTTGCTATAAATTTATAACGGGATGAATTTTGATGAGTTAAAATTTTTATTAAAGACGTATAATCTGACTCCTAACAAAATCAGGGGTCAGAATTTTTTGGTCAGCGAGGAAGTCTTAGATGATATTCTGGCGACTTCTCATTTGACTGAGCAAGATTTGGTGATGGAAGTTGGTCCGGGATTAGGAGCCCTGACTCAGAGGTTGGTAGGGGAGGCTGGTCGAGTTGTCGCTTTTGAAGTGGATGAAAATTTTGCCCAGCCGCTAAATAAATTAGCGAGTGTGTCTGGAAATTTGGAAATAATATGGCAGGACATCTTGTCATTGTCTGAGGATGCCTGGCAAGAAATTTTGAAAAAAAATAAAACACAAAATTATAAGATAGTTGCTAACATTCCTTATTACTTAACAGGCAAGTTTATACAAAAATTTATTTTTTTTAAGAGTAAACCGGAAACAATGGTGTTAATGTTGCAGAGAGAGGTGGCTGAAAGGATTATAGTTAAGGACAAAAAAGAGAGTCTATTATCTTTGTCGGTTAATTTCTATGCTAAGAGTGAAATAGTTAGCCTAGTTCCCAAAAATAATTTTTATCCTGAACCCCAAGTTGATTCGGCCATTGTCAGCATCTACGATATTCATGATTGGCGCTATCAAGTTGACGAAAAAAAGACCTGGCAGCTCATCAAACGTGGCTTTGCCCATAAGCGAAAAAAACTTTTTAATAATTTACTGACTGACCCCAATCTTGACCGCGCCAAATTGGCCAGTGCCTTTAGTGAAATTGGTCTTGATTTAAATATCAGAGCAGAGAAATTGAGTCGAGAAAATTGGCTAAAATTAGCCAAAATCTTGTTATAATTTCATCAGTCTTTACTTAAATAGTTAGGCCCTATTAATTGGCCACATCTTTGGTCAATTATTTTTTGGTTATTTTGAAAACTTATGTTATAATATAGCTAAACTTGATTAATTTTAATGGCTCAAGAACCATACCAAAATCAGAGTGTAGATAGCGGTGAAACTGAGACCAATTTTAATACTGCCGCCTACCTAAATCGAGATCCTTTCAAGAGAAGAAAGTCACCAAAGAGTGTCTGGCTTCTTTTAATTTTAAGCTTAGGTATTATTGGTATTTCCGGTTATCAATTATATAGAAATATAGTTGGTCCGCTTGAAATAAAAATTCCCGATTGGTTAGCCAAAGAAGTTGATACCAATGATAACCAAATAGAAGATATTGATGCCTTAAAGCAGAAAGACACTGATCATGATGGACTTAATGATTATCAAGAAATTTATCAGTATAATACTAGTATTTTTTTGGAGGATACTGATAGTGACAATTTGACGGATTATCAAGAAGTCAATAATGGTACTGATCCGGTTTGTCCAGAAGGGCAATCTTGTAATCTCTTAAAATTAATTACTCCCCAGACCAAATTTTCCGATTTGATACAAGACATAAGTCTTGACCCAAATTTGACAGTACAGCAAGCGGCTGTGGCTGAGTTTCGTAAATTTTTGGCTGACAATGGCATGCCCAAGGAAGATTTAGCTGTTTTGACCGACGATGATCTTTTGGCGATTTTTAGAATTTTTGAAGAAAGCCAATTAGTGCCTGACAGCAGGTGGAGCGCCACCTCTACACCAGGGGAGATACGGACCTTTTTGTTGGTTCAGCCCGGAGCCAATGAATCAGAGATAAAGAGTTTGAGTGATGATGTTTTATTAAAGATTAGGGACAAGTTAATTTCCGAAAAATAATTTCCTAAATTTCATATAAATAAAATTAAAATTGGATATGAAGATTCATAACAAAATTGTCATTAGCCTTTTTACCCTAATTTTTGCTTTGAGTGGTCTCTTAGCACCTCAACCAGCTCACGCTCAATGGGTGGTGACAGTGGCTCAAGATGTCACGGCTAGTCTCAAGTGGGTTTGGGATAAAGTAGAAAAGGTTTATGATGTTGTCCAGGGCACTGTTGGCGCTGAATTAGCCAATCAAACCGTTGAGATGTACATGAACACCATGGCCTATGAAGTAGCTACTCAACTGACTTCTGGTGGACCAGGCGGCAAGCCTTTGTTTAGAGTAAAATCCATTCAAAAGACTTTGCAAAAATCTCAAGAAGCTGCGGTTGGAGAATTTTTAGGGAAACTCACTAAATCAGCTGATTGGGCAGATCTAGGCTTGAATCTTTGTAATCCTTCTCTACAATTTAAATTAACTGCCACTTTGGCCTTAGTTGATGCTGAAGCGCCGCCTAAGAATACGCCTGGATGTAATTGGAAGCAGATTCAAAATAATTGGAAACGATTTGATCAGAATGTGCAAAATGATTTGATTAAGGTACAACTTAAAAAAGGATCAACTAGTACGGATTCATTCTTTGAGTATTTGTCTAACGTTGGTGATATAGGTGATATTTTGAAATTAAGTACTACTTTAAATAATAAAAAATTAGAGGCAGTCAAAGTCGAGGAACTGACGGCGTCTCAATGTAAGGGTTATATTGATAAAGTAGCAATAGTTAGTGACGATGTAGTGACTACTTGTATGTCTATTATGAATATGGACACTAGCCAGTGGACAGCAGCTTATCAGGCGGCAGCCAAGAAAATAGAGGATCGTAAAATAGCGGCTACTAATAGGAAATTGTCGGATATTTTAAAAGATGCGGCTGATAATTTTTCTAAGACTTT
>JAHFJB010000036.1 GCA_023246135.1 Candidatus Parcubacteria bacterium | reverse complement strand
CAATATTTTGCCCATATTGGACCTGACAATAGGGCTTTGCGCTATTGGCTTTATAACTCTGGTTATAGTTTTTCTGTAGCCGGTGAAAACCTAGCCTTAGGCTTTACTAGCGCTAATGAAGTAGTAGATGCTTGGGTAGCTTCCAAGACGCACTATGCCAATATCATTGACCCAGATTTCACAGAAATTGGTGTTGGTGCGGTTAGCGGGCAGTATAAGGGATATGACACTACTTTAGTGGCTCAATATTTTGGTAAGCCAGTGGTGGCTGCTAGTGAAACTCCGGCTGTAAAGCCTACTACTGTTTTGCCGCCTGATTATGATGCCAAAATAAAGCCGGTTGAAGAAGTCGCTGTCGTACCAATTGAAACTCCCAGCACTTCGCCAGAGTTTATTGAAGAACCAAAATTGGAACAGCCTAGCGAACCAGCTGAAGTATTATCTGATCAGGCTAAGATTATCCCACTAGTCAAACCAACTATATTGTCCCCCAAAGATGGTGCAATTAGCCGTGATAATTTGAATATTTTTCAAATATCAGCACCGCAAGCTGAAAAGATATTAGTTTTTGACAATGATAAAGAATTGCTTAGCAAAGTACTTACTAGCGCCACAATGGATGTCAGTGTTAGTTTGGCTGAAGGTCAGCATAATATAGTTGTTTATAGTGTTCGTGATAAAGAAAAAGTAGCTTCAGCATCATATACTATAGTTATTGACCAGACACCGCCAGTTATTGACCAGACTAGAACAAAAATTTTGGTCAATCAGCCAACCGGCCAAAAAGATTTGGTAGTCAAGGCTACTGCCTATATTAGTCCTGATACTGAAGAAGCTAAAATCAGTTTTGCGGATTATAATATTAATTTGACTAGGGATTATAGTGAAGATAATAAATGGAGCGGCCATTTGATAATTACTGATAAGGATTATGATGACGTTTTTAATCCTGTAGTTTTGGCTAGCTTAACAGCTGTTGATGAGGCTGGTAATAAATTGATTCAAGATATTAGTTGGCAGGATATCAGGCCAGTAAAAAATAGTATTATTGGTCAGTATATGTTTTTGAAAAATAATCCTTCACCTAGTATCCAACCAATTTTTGATTTTACTGCTATTTATTATAAAATTATTTTGGCAATAGCAGTGTTTGCACTACTACTCAATGTTTTTATTGAAATTAGAAAACAGCACTACCCAACTATTGTATCGACATTAGGTTTAATATTTTTGATGGTTATATTGACTATTTTTTAGGTTCATGTAAAAGTTATTGGGTGAGGTAGGTTACTCTTGACTTTTTAGGTATTTTGTTCTCTAGTTATAAAATTTTATTTAATATATATATACTAATAATCAAATAAAAAAGACGCTTATGAAAAATATAATGAAAGATGTATTTTTCTGTTTTACAGCTCTATCGCTAGTAGTTTTTAGTAGCGGCTTAGAGACAAACAGATTAATAGCTAGAGCGCAGGATTTGGGCGTAGGTGATGGCGGGGGCGGAGAGATGACCACTATTTGCCATTATCCTGAAGGAAACTCCAATAATCCCCAGACTTTGGATATTAGTACTAGTGCCTTAGGCACTCATTTGGCACAAGGTGATACAATTGGACAATGTCCACCTCCACCACCACAGACGGTGACTATCAAAGCTAATAAGATAGTCTGTGATAGTGAAGAGTACGCGCCCAATATGAGTGGTGGAGCAGATATTAACTCCTCTACAGCTCAAACTATTGTTGATAACTCCCAGGGTCACTGCCACTTTGCAGAAGGTTGGGAATTTCAATGGGGTAAAAATGATAGTCTATTAGCTTTGTCAGGAGATTTTGTTGGTAAACATATAAATAGTGACTGGCATGATTTTGGCTCTGTAACTGGAGGCAGTATGAGTACGCCAGCTGAGGTGACGGTAAATATGGGCGATGTTCCCTCTGGTAATAGGCTATGGTTTAGGGAGGTGTTAAAAGATGGTTATATTCCTTTTTCCTTTCCATCAACCGAATATCCCAGCGCGCCAGGCAGTGATGTTAGCGCTGAATTTTGGTGCAACCAAGATGTCTTAAACTATGATAATGCCGAGTGGATTGATGTATCTGCTGGTAATACTTATTATTGCGTGGGTATAAATGTTTTGAAAAAAGTTGAGCCACCAGTGCCAACTTATGCTCCATGGTGCAGTGCCTTACTTGGCATTGTTTCTTATGCTGTCACTAACGGTATCTATAATGATGTAGCTGATATCAATAATGACGGTTTTGTTAATCTTAGTGATGTAGCTTTAATAACTCAAATGTATAATGCTGGCAATGATGCTAATTGTTATCAGCAATTTGAAAATCCAGAAGACCAATTTCATTTTACTTGTAGGGATTATACCAATATCGGTTGGTGCCAGGGATTGCTCCAAGGTGTCAAAGATTCCATTGGATCTCACACCGGCGATAGCAATTATAGTGATACTTATGATTTAAATAATGACGGTGCTATCAATTTATCCGATGTGGCTTTAGTGGCTCAACTAGTTGGCAAAAATGACCAAGCTGTTTGTTATGCTCATTATGTACCACCCTTTAATTCTTGTATAGAAGAGGATACTTATGCTCCTTGGTGTAGTGCGCTTTTAGGAGTTTACAAAGCTCATGTTGATTCTACCAGCCAGTCAACGTATTTAGTTTATAATGACATAGCTGATATTGATAATAATCAAACTATCAATGGATTAGACTTGGGTTTAATAACTCAAATGTATAATGCTGGCAATGATGCTAATTGTTATCAACAATTTGAGAATCCTGAAGGTACATTTCATTTTAGCTGTGAAAATTATGCTACCATTGGTTGGTGTCAGGGATTGTTCCAGGGAGTCCAAGATTCTCTTGGTGCACACACTGACGATCCTAAATACAGCGCCATTTATGATTTAGATGATAATGGTGTTATTGATGGGCTTGATTTAGGCTTAGCAAGTCAAGCAGTCTACCAAGGTGATCAAGCTGCTTGTTATGTCCGTTATATGCCGCCAATGCTACAGTGTCCAGCAGAGCCATTTTGCGGAAATGGTATAATTGATCCCGGCGAACAATGTGATGGTGGAGATCCAGTGGCCTGTACTACAGAGGTTGGTGCTTATGCTGGCACAAAATCATGTAATATGCGGCCGGTTGATGTAATGACTCTACAAAGCGTAGAACCATCTTATTGTGTATTTAATCCTTGCGTTACTCAGGAATATTGTGGAGATGAGATCAAAAATGGCAATGAAGAGTGCGATGCTGGCCGTGAAGGTTCAGATGTTTGTACTTCAGAGTGCACCTCAAGGATAATACCACCTCAACCACAGCCACCTAGAAGCAGTGGCGGTGGTGGTGGCGGCGGTGTGATTTTACCACCCAATGCTTACTCATCATCAATCGTGCCTGCTTGTAAGCAAACTACTATTAATTGGTATACTTCCAATGATTCTATTACTTGGTTAGTTTATGGTACAGACCAGTCTTATGGTAAGGAAGTAAAAGAAAATCTTTATAAAACCTCTCATTCAGTAGTTTTGGCTGATCTATTGCCAGGCACTACCTATTATTATCAAATCAAAACCCAAGGGTCCAATGGTTTACATAAAGATGATGCTTTAAGTGGAACATTTGTTACACCGACAACTGAGCAATGTGCTAGCGGTATTATTCCACAGGTTTTGGGTACCAGGGAAGTGTCTTGCAATTTTGTTAAACCAGATGGTGTAGCCAAGATTGACGCTGATATTCTGACTGTTTTCAACTTTCCTAACGGCGCTTTAATCAGATCAGTTTGTGATCCTAATATGTCAGTTTATATTGTTGTCAACGGCAAAAAGTTTCATATACCCAGCTGGGCATATCTACATGAAAACTATTTTTCCCAAAGGATATTCAATGTTGATGACTCAGTTTTGAACAATTATCCTACATCTAACGGTAATGTCCTAGGCATTAAGATTTATCTTGATGGCACACTGCTTCGCGGACCAGATAAGAAAGTCTATATAATCAAGAATAGCCGTAAACGTGAATTATCCGCAGCTGAGCTCAAGAAGTATGCCAGCAAGACAATCATTGATGTCAATAGTGAGATTTTGTCACAATACTAGGATTATAAGTTAATCTATATGAACAACCCTGTACCATATAATGCAGGGTTGTTTTATTTAAGCAGCTGTTTTATAATAACTGGAAATAATGATTTAGTTATATGCCAGAGTTGCCGGAAGTGGAAACCATAAGAAAGGGGCTAGCTACCAGTATTTTGCATAAAAATATTGTGGGTTTAGATGTTTTGAAATCTCGAGTTTTGAAAAATACTACCAGGGACTTTAAGCGTATCTTAAAAAATCAAAGCATCAGAAAAATAGACAGGCGCGGTAAGCTCTTGATTATGGAAATATCAAATGGTCAGCACTTGCTTTTGATTCATTTGAAGATGACTGGTCAATTGATTTATGTTTTGGGCAAGCAAGTGATAGCCGGTGGTCACAATTTGCCCAATCTAGGCAGTTTGCCCAACAAATATTCTCATGTTATATTTAACTTTGTTGATGGTTCTCAGCTGTTTTTCAATGATTTACGGCAATTTGGCTATTTGAAACTTGTCAAAGTAGGGGATAGGCCAAAAATTGAAGCCCAATATGGCTTAGAGCCCGGCCATCCCAACTTCAATTGGCTAAGTTTTAGAGAAATTTTCGAGCATAGGTCTACTCGGCTTAAAGCTTTGCTCCTCAATCAGCAGCTTATCTCAGGTTTAGGCAATATCTATGTGGATGAAGTTTGTTTTCGGGCCAAAGTCCGGCCAGATCGTTTAGTCAATTCTCTGAGTGAGGTAGAAATAAAGGCCCTTTATAATGCCTGTCAGTATATAATCAAGAAAGCTATAGCCAAAAGGGGAACAACCTTTAGTGATTACCGTGATCACACCAACCAACCTGGTAATTTTGCCAGCTATCTCAAAGTTTATGGGCGCAGTGGTCAAAAATGTCTGCGTTGCAAGAAGGCAGCTATCAAAAAAATAAAATTAGTTGGTCGAGGTACGCATTTTTGTCCTAATTGTCAAAAATAATTTTCACCCCGTTAGAAAATTTTGTAAAAATAATTAGATAATAATTAAATTTTGTCCTGTTTAGTAAATATGTGATTTTCTAACGGGGTAAAAATAAAGATTATGAAAAAAATCAACATTTTTGACATCGTTATTATTTTGTTTTTGCTAACAGGTTTTGTCGGCGCGGCATATTTTTATCCGCTACTGCCAGATAGCGTCATCACTCACTGGAATTGGGTTGGCCAAGCTGATGGCTGGGGCACTAAAATATTTTCGGCAGTAGGCATACCTATTATTATGCTGGCCATGTATGCATTATTTAAATTTTTGCCAAAGATAGATCCGCATCATCAAAACTATCAGAATTTTGCCAAGGCTTATAGCGCCATGCAGTTGGCTATAATCGGACTACTGAC
>JAHFJB010000035.1 GCA_023246135.1 Candidatus Parcubacteria bacterium | reverse complement strand
CTAGGAGCATTTCAGTTAAACGGACGCCGGTCAACCTTTCATCTAGTGATATGTCTTGCCCGAGAAATTTTAAGGCAAAGATAAGCCCAGTGCCATCAATAGTCGCTAAACTAGCGTCGTTGATAATTTGTGAAAACTGGGTATTGTGCTTAGCGGCGATAACAAATTCAGGATTGACTGTTACGATTTGATGTTGGCTGTCAGAATTCAAAAAATCATTAAGCGTGTGCTTAGCAACATGTTCGGGAATAGTCTGAACTTTGACTCCTAGTATTTGGTACTCTTTCATAAATCAAAAGTTTGTAGGACATTGTACTCTGGGCCTTGCTTAGTTAATTCACTTTCTTGTAATTCAAAGTAACTGCTAGTAAAAGATGATTTTATTGGCCAATCTAAAAAATTTTTAAATTCAGCAAAGTCGGCAGATTGTTTAACACGGGCCAAAGTCAGATGAGGTGAAAAGCGGCGCATGTCTTTATTGGCTAAGCCAGCTTGATAAAGTAGTTCTTCAATGGCTGCTTGTAGATTTTGAAGTTTTTGGTTAGGAGCTATTTCAAGGGATAAGACTTGCGGCCTGGTTTTGTTAAAAACTACAGTCCGAGTAATATCCAAATCAAGATAGTCTATCTTCATAGATACTTGGTTTAAGACATCTATAATTTCAGGAATTCTATCTATAGGCGTGTCACCTAAAAATTTTAGGGTAATATGTATATGTTGGGGATCAACAATTTTTAGCTTTTCCCAAGGCAAGTCCAATTGCTGGAATTTTTTTATAATTTGCTTAGTTAGAGCCGGCTCTAGGGGTAGGCTAATAAATAATCTTCGGTTTTCCATGCCTTGATTTTAGCCTAAATATGGGCAAAAATCAATGGTAATTTTGTCAGATTTTTGCTATAATATACAAACTTGGTTTTTTAGCCAAAAAATTAAGAAAAATTAGTAAAATCTATATAATAATGAATAATTATTTTGCCAAAATTATCCTAGTCATTAGTTTTTTTAGCATCACTATCCCCTTCTTTGGGGCTAGAGCTCAAGAAATTGATTACAGCAATATTTTGTCTGACGCCCAAGCACAGGATTCTAGTTCCATGAATCAGGTAGAAATCAAGAATTTTTTACAGGGCAAAAATAGTTATTTGGATAATTATTGGTACTTTGGCAATAACCCTGGGCCAGTGGAGTTGTCGCAGGATTCTACGGCTGAATATTTTAGAGAAAGAAGTGCAACAGAAATTATCTATAATGCCGCCCAAGAAGCCAAGATTAATCCTAAGTTTTTGTTAACTATGTTGCAAAAAGAGCAAGGATTGATTGAAAATGCTGATTTTGATGAACGAGGCTTAGACTTTGCCATGGGCTATTCTTGTTTTGATGGCTCTGATTGCAACCCTCGCTTTAAGGGTTTTGGCAAACAAGTTCGTTCGGCCGCTCTACAATTTAGATGGTACATAGATAACATCGAGCAATATACTTATCAACCTGGTAAAAAATCTTGCGTTGACGATCATAATTCTGATTGGCCTTGTACGGCCGATGGCACAGAAATTCAGCCGGCTAATCGTATCACGGCCGCCCTTTATGTCTATACACCGCATATTCATGGCAATAAATTATTTGCTACTTTGTGGAATAAGTACGGCTTTGGCACAGCTGTGTATGATGTTATTTCCGGAATATTTCCTGAAGGGTCACTCTTGAAGGCTAAGGACGGTGATGATCAGGCGGTTTATCTGGTTTGGGGAGCTAAGAGATTAGCTCTTGGATCAATGGGCGTGCTTGTGTCTCGTTTTGATCCTAATAAGATATTGACTGTAAGTAGCACAGAGGTTAATAAATATGAGAAAGGCCCGACTATAACTTATGTTAATTATTCAGTAGTTAAAGATTCTAATGGTAATCGTTACCTGATAGACGGTTTGACTAAGCGCTTAATAGTTTCTGATGAAGCTTTCCGTCAATTAGGCTATAATCCCGCAGAGATTACTGATGCCACTGAAGCTGACTTGGTTAATTATAGTGATGGTGAAAAGTTGACTGGCACTGACTTAAGTCCCAAAGAAGAAATATTGCAAGACACTGTTAGCAAAGAAATTTTTTATGTAAAAAATAGCAAAAAATACTCCATCATTGACACTAACATTCTCAAGGCTAATTATCCAAACGTCAAAGTGAAAAAAGTAGCTACTGCTACCCTTAACAAGTATGAATATGTTGGTCCGGTAAAATTAGCTGATGGCACTTTGGTTAAAAAGGCTGATCATAAAGATGTTTTTGTAGTCTCTGGCGGTCAAAGACGCTTGATTCCCGATGGAAATACTTTTGAAACCTTAGGCTACAAATGGACTAACATCATTGTTGTCCCTAATAAAGTTATGAACCTGCATCCAATTGGTCCAGCCTTAAGCTTATAATAAATTTTTTATGATAATTTTTGCTTGCTTCGTACCCCATCCGCCTCTAATTATTCCAGAGGTGGGCAAAGAAAATTTGGCTAAGCTAGAAGATACTGTCAAAACACTCAATCATCTGGAGCGTGAACTCTATGCGTCTAAGCCGGATATGATTTTGTTAATTTCTCCGCACACTAGCAATTACGGCAATTTTTTTACTATCAATCAGCAGCCAAAATTGCGCGTTAATTTTAAAGATTTTGGCGATCTGGTGACTAAATTAGAATTTGATAATGAATTGGGTTTTGGCTATCAGATAAAAGAATCTTGCGAAGACAATTTGCCGATTATTTTGACGGCTGATGAGTGGCTTGATTATGGTAGTGGCGTACCTTTGTTTTATTTAGCGCAACATCTGCCGGGCATAAAAGTAGTTAGCCTTGGCCATGCTGATTTGCCGCTTACAAGTCATCTTAAGTTTGGGGAGGTTATCAGGAAGCAGATAAATCTGTCTGGTAAACGGGTAGCGATTATTGCCTCCGGTGATTTGTCGCATAAGCTTCATGAAGATTCACCGGCTGGTTTTTCGCCGCGGGCTCAAGAATTTGATCAGAGCGTTATCAAATTGATAAATGAAAAAAAGATAGATGAGCTCCTCCATTTTGATCCAGAGCTTGTCAAAGACGCTGGTGAGTGCGGGCTCAAGCCGCTGATGATACTTTTAGGCATCATCAAAGAATTAAATTACGAACCGGAAAAGTTAAGCTACCAAGCGCCATTTGGCATTGGTTATTTGGTGGAAAATTTTAAAGTGTAAAAAAATATATTAAAGAGCGCCCCGCATTCGCGGGGCGCTCTTACCATACTCAGTTTTAATATTTATTCTAGCCCACCCAGTCCATTGGTGCTAGTATTTTCTAATTTTTCTTTTGCTTCCTCGGCTTTATCTATAGCGCCTTTATAAAAATGGTATTGGTTAGTAATGAAATTACTGGCATTAGTGTCGGTGGAACTAGCGTTAGTGTTATTGTTGTTGACTTCAATGTTTGCCTTTTGGCAGCCGCTCAAAAGTGTTGCTGTCAGTAGTAGTAGGATAAGTTTTTTCATTTTTTTTGATTGACCAGTTTAAAAAAATAACGCCAACTCTCCCCTTCATGGGCCAGTTCTTTGGTATCATCAAAACATTTTTCTATGAAATCTTTAGAATGTTCTTTGCAAGCTTTAAAGACTGAATTTCTTTTGAAATTTGGCACGCTTAATTCATTAATAATTCTCAAAGCTAAATCTTGCCATTGGTAAGCCGGTGGTTTTTTACGGTTGGAATTTTGAAATATGTCGCCTATTTTTTCCATATGTTTCATTATAACATACCGGTTAATTATTTGACAAAAAGTGTTATTTTTATTATAGTATAGAATATGTTAAAGATTGTCAAATATCCAGAAACAATCCTTAGGAAGAGCTCTAAGCCAATTAGAGATTTTGATGTTGCTTTAAAAAAGTTAGCTGAAGATATGGCCAAAATAATGTATGAGGATGATGGCATCGGTCTGGCCGCGCCGCAAGTAAATCTCAGTCAAAGATTAATCGTGATTGGATCGGCTAAAGGCAAAGATTGTAATGCTTATGTCAACCCAGAGATAACTTTTTTTTCCAAAGATAAAGCTACCAATGAAGAAGGCTGTTTGTCCCTGCCCAATATTTTTGGCTTAGTTTCTCGTCCCAAAAAAATTCATATAAAATATCAAGATCTTGACGGCAAAGTTTATAAAGAAAAAAAGTCAGGCCTAGAAGCAATAGTAATTCAGCACGAGATTGACCACTTGGATGGCATCCTTTTTATTGACCGGGCTACCAAGATAGTCAAGGGTCAGGATATTTTGGATGACCTAAAAGCTAAACTTAATGGTAAGAAGTAATAAAAAAATTATTTTTTGGGGCACACCAGAATTTGCTGTGCCCAGTTTAAAATCTCTGTATCAGTTGGGATTAGTGAAATTAGTGGTAACGCAAACTGACAAACCGGCTGGCCGTAATCAACAAGTAGGTTTTTCCCCCGTTAAACAATACGCTGTGCAGAATAAATTGCCAGTTTTACAAGCCGACAGACTAGATGAAAAATTTATTGTTGAACTAAGAAAATATCTGCCAGCCACCTTTGTAGTAGTAGCCTATGGACGCATCATACCAGAGACTATATTGAGTTTGTCGGAGTTAACAGCTATAAATCTACACCCTTCTCGTCTACCTGAACTGCGCGGCCCATCGCCTATACAAACAGCCTTGCTACGTGGTTTCAAGACAACGGCTGTATCTTTGATGCAATTAGATAAAAAGATGGATCATGGGCCTATTTTGGGGCAAATAAAGGCTAATATAAGCCCTAGCGACGATTTTTTGGGCTTAAGCGGTAAGTTGTCCCAGCTAGGGGCCGAACTCTTGGCTGACAAAATAAGCACCTATTTGGCCGGTCAGCTAGAAGCTGTGCCCCAAGATGATAAGGGTGCTTCTTTTTGCCAGCTTATAAATAAAACGGACGGCGAAATTAATTGGTCTAAAACCGCTATAGAGATTTATAATCAAGTGCGGGCTTTTAACCCTTGGCCATCTACTTATACAAAATTTGGAGACTTGAGTGTTAAAATACTTAAAGTCAAAGTTATAAAACAAAATTTAAAGCCCCAAGAAATATTGATTGATAAAGATAGATTAATTGTCGGCACTAGTGTTGATGCTATTGAAGTTCTAGAAGTTCAGCCAGCCGGTAAAAAAAATATAACAGCCGCAGAATTTATCCGCGGCTATCATCGATATTTGCTAGAGTAATTTATTCTTCTTCACTACCCTCTATTCCTTCGGACATATTTTCTTCTCGCATTAGGCCCTCTAATTCTCTTAATTGAGTACTGACTATTTCAGCTTTTTCGGCAAGCTCATCTACACTAAGCCCGGAAAAAATTTTAGAAGCTTCAAGAACTGTTTTGGTTCTCAAATCAACAAATTTTGCTATTTCTAATCTTTTAGTTTCATCCCATCGGCCACTAGCCAGTTGCACGGAACTAAATCCATGAATAAGGCCAGTTAGTATTGAGATCCTGGTGATATCTTCTCGTATTTGATTATGCAGGCGCCTTATTTGTATTTCTTCACCAACTTCTTGGATGCTTGTATCATCTTTCTCTTCCAAATAATCAA
>JAHFJB010000034.1 GCA_023246135.1 Candidatus Parcubacteria bacterium | reverse complement strand
TTTTATGTTGATATTTCGCTTAAACGTTCATTTTCGCGCGTAAGCGTGTAGGTATAGCCCGAGTTAGTGGACCCGTAATCCAAGGAGGAGATGCTCTATGGGTAGCAGTACTCAGGTCACAACCATCGGGAATATGGGTGATCTGTTGGAGCGGTTGCGTCGTCCGCTCGGCGAAGCAGGACAGGAGGAGGTGATTGGTTTCATCGACATACTGGCATCGCCGAAGCAGGCCGGTAACTGCCTCAGCATCCTCGTGCGCCATTGCTGCAAAGCAGTGGTCATCAACCGCGCTATCCAGCGCTTCGCGGCGCTTCACAGCACCAACCGGCATGATGCCTGGGTCGACGCTCTGTCTTTTGTGGCTGAGGCGCTGTGGCAGGATGGTATCTGGGCCACGCCCAAGGCCACGGGCACACCCAGCTGGCTGCAACTGCTCTATCAGCAGGCGTTCAGTCGTGAGTGCCAGCTCAAGCGGTCTCAGCTGGAGCTGGTAAACCTCTACCACAAGTACGCTCTACTGACGTTTCATTCCGCTGACTTCGGCTTGACGCCGGTTAAGCTGCGGGCGCTCGGTCTGCCTGAAGAAGTGGCGCAGAGCTTCTCTATCGCCAACTAGGGCGACGCCACACTGGTACGCCATCTCGGCCCGCTCCCTGATTCCATTCGGGGGGCGGGCTAGTTATTTATGATAGGCTTGAGTTTATATATAAATTATAATAGAATAGTCTTGTTATGTTATTTTTGCCGAAGTGGTGAAACTTGGTAGACACGCACGGTTCAGAGCCGTGTAGCCGCAAGGCTGTGGAGGTTCAAATCCTCTCTTCGGCACCAGTACAATTTTATTTTATCTTACAGGAGAGGTGCCAGAGTGGTTGAATGGGCTGGTCTCGAAAACCGGTAGCTGTAAAAGGCTCGTGGGTTCAAATCCCACCCTCTCCGCCAGATTGCCAAATTTGAATTATGAAATATATTGCATTTTTACGAGGGATAAACGTCGGTGGCAACAGAAAAGTTGAAATGAAAAAGATCAGAGAGCTTTTTGGTTCTTTAGGTTATACAAAAGTCTCGACTTATATCAATTCGGGCAATGTTATTTTTGAGACAAAGGGTAAAAAGCAAGAAATACGCAAAAAAATTGAAGCGAGTCTTAAAAAAGAATTTGGTTTTGATGTGCTAACTCTTGTAAAGACAGAGCGCGAGATTATGTTTATTGCCGACGCTATACCTAAAAACTGGAAAAATAACAAAGAGCAGAGAGCGGATGTCGCCTATCTTTTTCCTGAAGTAGATTTAAAGAAAACAATTAACGATCTTCCTGTCAAAAAAGAGTTTATTGATGTTCGTTATATCAAAGGTGCTATCTTCTGGAATGTTAAACGAGAAAATGTTTATAAAAGTCATCTAGTCAAAATAATCGGTCATAAATTATATAAGTCCATGACTGTAAGAAATATTAATACTGCAAGATATTTAGCCGAAAATAAAGAATAAAAGGTAAACATATGGAAATCAAACACATCAACACAAATGACATGGTAAGGCCTAGAGGCTACTCTCATGCCGTATATGTATCCGGCAACCGCCAGACAATATATATCGGTGGACAAAACGCTGTTGATGAAAATGGAAATATTGTCGGTAAGGGTGATTTGAAAAAACAAGTAGAACAAATTTTATCAAACATTGAAAAAATATCGAAGAATGCCGGTGCGGAGCTCGAAAGTATTGTTAAATTCAATATTTATATTTTATTTTGCCCTCGTAGCTCAATTGGATAGAGCGTTTGGTTCCGGTCCAAAAGGTTGTGGGTTCAATTCCTGCCGGGGGCACCATTTGACTTGCCGAGCTTAGTTCGGCTCGTTTATAGTCTTCGGCCATTCAATATAATAATTACATTTAGATAGACTGCCTTGGCCAGTTTTTTTATTGACTCCAATATGCTAAAATATATATATTATGACCAGGATAAATCAGCCTTTAACTTATTATGCCGGTTTAGATGCCACCCAGGTTTTGTTAGAGTTAGATGTCAAAGAAAAAGGCTTGTCTGAAAAAGAGGCTAAGAATCGATGGCTAAAATTTGGCCCCAACACTTTTTTTGATAAAAAAGAGCGTCTTTTAATATTTGAATTTATTTCCCATTTCAAAAGTCCGCTCGTCATAATTTTGTTGGTGGTCACTCTTATTTCCGCTTATTTTGGAGAAACAACCAACGCCATCATCATTGGCATTATGGTGCTACTAAGTGTGTCTTTGGATTTTTTTGAGGAGCATCATGCTGGCCAGGCTGCCAAAAAACTCAAAGACAAAGTGCGCACCATGGCCGTAGTAATGCGGGATGGTAAAAAGAAAGAGGTCAAAACTAGTAGTTTAGTCTTAGGTGATATAATTTGTTTGAGTGCCGGCAATCTAGTGTCAGCTGATGCGCGAATAATTGAATCCAAAGAATTGTTTGTCAATCAATCATCCCTTACTGGTGAGTCTTTTCCTGCTGAAAAACATAGACAGCCTATAACCGAACATGATCCTGATCTGGTAGATTTTAGTAATATAGTATTTTTAGGCACTAGTATTGTTAGCGGAACTGCTACAGCAGTGGTAGTTAAGACCGGCAAAGAAACAGAGTTCGGAAAAATCGCGGACAAATTAATACAGCCAGTCGAAAAGAGTGAGTTTGAAATTGGTGTCAGCAAATTCGGCTATTTCACCATGAAGGTGATTATATTTCTGGTTTTATTTATATTTTTGTTTAATTCACTTATCAACCATAATATAATAGATTCTTTCATGTTTGCCATTGCTGTGGCCGTTGGCATTACACCCGAGCTCTTGCCCATGATTATGTCTATTACTATGGCCCGCGGCTCACTGAGCATGGCTAAAAAAGGAGTGATTGTCAAAAGATTAGCGGCTATACCAAATTTTGGTAGTATGGATGTATTGTGTACTGATAAGACGGGCACTTTGACTGAAGATAAAATTGAGTTAGTTACCTATACTGATATCGCTGGTGTTAATAATGAGCGTTTGCTCTTGTATACTTATTTGAATAGTTTCCATCAAACCGGCGTTAAGAATCCTTTGGATGAGGCAGTGATTAATTTTAAAAAGGTGTTGACAAAGGGTTATAAAAAAGTAGATGAGATTCCCTTTGATTTTTTTCGTCGGGTAATGAGCGTAGTAGTTGATGGTTCTCAAGGGCGTTTGCTTATTGCCAAAGGCGCGCCCGAGGAGATTTTTAAGCGCAGCACTAATTGTCAATTAGGCAATAAAAATATTGCTTTTACCAAGAGTGTACAAAAGAAGGCGTTGGATAGATATCATAAATTAAGTACAGAAGGTTATCGGGTTTTGGCCGTGGCCATTAAGCCAGTTACCAAAAATACCAAAGTTTATAATAAAAAAGATGAAGCTGATTTAGAGCTTTTGGGTTTTGTGGCTTTTTTGGATCCGCCCAAAAAAGGTCTCAAACAAGTATTGGAAGAGTTGCAAGCGGTGGGTGTGGAGATCAAAGTTATTACTGGAGACAATGAATTGGTAGCAACTAAGATTTGTCAGGAAGTAGGCTTAGATATCAAGGGCGTTATCTTGAGTCAGGAAATGGAGCAGTTAACTGATGAGGCTTTGCGGGCTAGGGCTGAGGGAGCAACTATTTTTGCTCGGTTTTCACCAGAGGAAAAAAATCGTATTATTCATGCTTTGAGAGCTAACGGACACGTAGTTGGTTATTTGGGTGATGGTATCAATGACGCGCCGTCACTTAAAACTGCTGATGTTGGTATTTCTGTCAACAATGCTGTAGATGTGGCCAAGGAATCAGCAGACATAGTTCTTACTCAAAAAAATTTGGAAATACTCAAAGATGGCCTGATGGAAGGTCGTAAGTCTTTTGGCAATACTATGAAGTATATTATGATGGGGCTCAGCTCTAATTTTGGAAATATGTTTTCTATGGCCGGTGCTATTTTCTTTTTGCCTTTTTTACCGATGTTGCCGATACAGATATTGCTTAACAATTTTCTTTATGATGCCGGTCAAGTGACTATCCCTACCGATAATGTGGATTCAGATTGGCTGCAAAAACCGCGCCGTTGGAATTTGCATTTTATTAAAAGGTTCATGTATTTTTTTGGACCAATCAGCTCTATTTTTGATTTTACCACTTTTTTTGTTTTATATAGTGTTTTTCATGCTAATCAAGCAGTGTTTCAGACCGGTTGGTTTATGGAGTCTCTAGCTACGCAAACACTGGTGATACATTTTATCCGCACCAAGCAATTGCCGTTTATCAAAAGCACGGCTAGCAAATACTTATTGTGGAGCACTATAATTTGTGTGTCTTTGGGTTGGATAATTCCCTATACAATTGTTGGGCGCTATTTTCAATTTACGCCATTACCATTGCCAATAACGTTATCAATCGTCGGTATTGTCTTGGTCTATTTCGTAGTAGTTGAGTTGGGTAAAAGGATATTTTTTGAGCGTTATGATTTCAACATCTCGGCTCATTCCCGCCAGAACATCAGAAGAATTATTGCTTAGAATAAAAACGACCCGGCAAGTCCCCACAAGTGGGTGCAAATGCCGGGTCTCGGGCGTCGGTAAGATCATGCTCACCTCGGCCACGCAGGAAGGCGTGGGATGGTGTAGGCGAGAACCAGGATGATTGCCACCAAGGTTGCGATGGCCAGTTTGGGGTGGTCACGCTTGCTCACGATGGTCTCCTTCCTATTGGAGTGTGTGCGTTTTTACCCCAATAAATTCTGGGGATTTTTTATAATTATATAATAACATATTTTGTATATTTTGTCAAATAGGTTATGATTTTTTTGCTAAAAAATGGTATAATTTAAAAAGTTATCCCAAATAAAATATTATTATGGAGTGGAATTGGAAAATCATATCATTTTTTATGGTATTGATTGTAGTAGCTACTACTTCTATTGTTGCGTTTGGTGAACATCCGGTTTTTGTAAAATCAAAGATAACAATTTCGGTTCCCGATCAAGTACCAGATAATAGGCTTAACAAAAGATTATTGTTATTTTCTTTTTTCTTGCTTGGTCTAGGAGTTGTTTTGTGGCTACACGATAATAATAGTAAGTTTTTTAGTTTCATTACCTTTATAGGCAGTATGTTGTGTTTATGGATTTTAAGTCGGGGTCAAGTTTTTAAAAACTGGTTCTATACAAGTATATTGGTGGTTATAGTTTTATTATTTGCTTATTTGAACTATGGTAAATGGTAAATTTATATGTTAGCCAAGCTTTTTAAATCAATTTAAACTAAACTTATGACTAAACAAAATTTATTTAAACTTTTACTAGCCATTGTAATGTGCGAACTGGCGGGAATCATTGGTTCATTTTTTACTACGCCAGCTATTCCCATTTGGTATGCTAGCTTAGCTAAACCAAGTTTTAATCCACCCAGTTGGCTGTTTGCTCCAGTCTGGACTATATTATTTTTGCTGATGGGCATAGCTTTTTATCTGATTTGGCAAAAAATGTCCGTCAATAAAAATGCCAAAATTGCTATGGTAATTTTTATTGTTCATTTGGGTATAAATATATTATGGTCAATTTTGTTTTTTGGTATGAAAAATCCCTTGTATGGCCTGATAGACATTGTTATGTTATGGTGTATGATTGTGTATTTGATTTATGCTTTTATGGCCATTGATAAAAGAGCTGCTTATTTGCTGGTGCCTTATCTCTTATGGGTGAGCTTTGCTACTATACTCAATTTTACTCTTTGGC
>JAHFJB010000033.1 GCA_023246135.1 Candidatus Parcubacteria bacterium | reverse complement strand
ATATGATAACTTTGCAGGCCGCGGGAGCTGGGGCTATAGCGGATAGCATCTAGTATTTTTTGTAAATCATCAGAGCTGACTTTCTGGCTGGAGTCAAATTTTTTGGTAGCAAAACGCCAATTTAGATTTTTTAGAAAGCTCTGGGCCATATTTTGAAGTTTAATTATTTTAAATGTAGCATATAATCTTTAGCTATGTAAACCCTAGACTTTTTGTAATTTATCAGGTAATATAAAAGACAGTTTTAATCCAAATATCTTTTATATATATGAAGAAAATTATTTTTACACTATATTTTTTAATGATGCTTTTGCCTTTGTCAGCCCTAGCTCAAGACAAGGCAACAATCAATTTTTTCTATTCAGACACTTGCCCACACTGCCACAAAGAAGCTATTTGGCTGGATAAGATGGTTGATAAATACTCTAGTCAGTTGGTCATTAATCGTTATGAAGTTACGAAAAATTTTAATAATGCTAAACTTTTTGTCGAATTTGGCCAGCGCTTAAATGCTGATGTATCAGGCGTGCCTTTTACGGTTATTGGTGATAAATATTTTGTTGGTTTCGGTGACGAAGAGACCAGTGGTGCCCAGATGGAAATGGCTATTAAAGATTTGATTCAAGCTAACAATTCGGCTGTGCCGAATGTGGATAATAATACTCAGAAGCCAACAGAGACAAATCAGTCAGTCAAAGTGCCTTTCATAGGGACCGTAGAACTTAAGAGCTTATCTTTGCCGGCTATTACGGTACTGTTAGGGGTTTTAGATGGTTTTAATCCCTGCGCTATGTGGACTCTGGTGTTTTTGATTAGTTTGCTTTTGGGTATGGCTAACCGGAAACGCATGTGGATTTTGGGTTTGACTTTTATTGGCGCTTCAGCGGCTGTCTACTTTTTGTTTATGGTAGCTTGGCTCAATTTGATTTTGTTTTTAGGTTTTGTAGTTTGGATTAGGATACTCATAGGTTTAGTGGCTCTAGGTGGTGGTTTTGTCAATGTACGCAGTTATTTTAAAAATAAAGAAAATGTATGCAAAGTGACTGATGCTCCTAAGCGTCGGCAGATATTTGATAAATTAAAAGCCATTACCCAAAAAGAAAAGTTCTTGCTGGCAATAGTTGGCATCATATTGCTTGCCATAACAGTAAATTTGGTGGAAGCAATTTGTTCGGCCGGCTTGCCAGCAGTATTTGCTCAGGTTTTGGCTATAAATAATCTTACTACTTGGCAATATTATGGTTATATATTGCTATATTTGTTTTTCTTTATGCTGGATGACATGCTGGTATTTTTTATAGCCATGATGACTTTGCGCCTTGCCAATATGAGCAACAAATATTCTCGCTGGTCAAGTCTAATCGGCGGAGTTCTCATGCTAATAATTGGTATTTTACTTATACTCAGGCCCCAGTGGTTGATGTTTGCTTAAAATAATTTTATTTAAAAACCCGCCCTTCGACTACGCTCAGGGCGGGTTTTTTTTATGTTTGCTAATTTAGTTTTTAGCAATGTAATTATGATAATCAGAACTGTTTTGCCATAGCCGTAAGGGGATAGTCGGATGAACAGTTTTACCACTCCAGCGCACTGCTTGAGCAATGTCATCGGCTGAATAGCCGCCATAGGTGTAAGCGTTGACTAGTATAGCCCAAGAGCGCTTATCAATAGTGGTGGCACTCAATTTTTTGCTTAAGATATTCTTTAATTCTAGAGACTTATGGTATTCTAGGCTATCGGTTTTTTGCAGGTAGCTTAGAGTGATACTGGCGGTACGGCCATAGCCATAAGGGTTATAGCCGTGAGCTAACTCTAGGCTATCTAAAAATCCGTCATAATCACTATCAGTGTCGGTATTAGTTATTTTTGTGCCGGCCACTTGGGGTAAGATAACTTGGGGCTGGACACTAGGCGTACTGGCAGTTCTAAAGCTTAAATTTTTTAAAGTAATTGTTTTGTTATATACGCCGCTTTTAGCTGATAGATTATAGTAGTAAGTAGTGTTTGGTTTCAAATCAGTTAAAGTCACTTCGTGACTGGTAGCTAATTGTTTGTCATTTAGATCAATGGCCTTACTTAATTTTTTAGGAGAAAGGCCATATTTGATTTGACTAGTAGCCGCTATGCTAGTAGAAAAGCTAATAGTAGCTTTATTGTAAGAAATCAAATTAGCGTCGTAGCTAGTTGGCTGTAAATTAGAGATAGTCAGATCAGGTTTTTGTTTATAAGACAAATAAGTGTAGAAGTGAAGAGCGGTCTGGTCTTGATTACCAGCCTTATCTTTGGCGACAATAGTGACATAATATTCAGTTTGGGGCTTGAGCCCAGTGATAGTAGCTTGTTGGACTGTTTTGTAGCTACCAATGTTTTTTGTCTTCTCAGTAGCAGTGCTCTCAGCTGCTTTGTAGCGTAATTGAGCAGCAGTTTTTTCATTGGTAGTCCAAGTGATAATAGCGGCATCACCAGTGGTTCGCAGCACTTCAGCCTTAGTAATTTCTGGACTGACAGTATCAATCATATCTTTACTAGAGAAAGACTGTAGATAAGTTTCTAGGCTTTCACCAGCTCGGTTAGTAGCCAAGATTTTATAATAATAAGTTTTATTGTCTTCTATTTGTAGGAGTAGAGCTTCATGACGGCTTTGATAAGTATCATAATTGAGGCGATAATTTAGGTTAGCTGGATCTTGCCCATAATAAATAATACTTTTGGTATCTTGATTAGTATCCCATTTGAGAGTCATTTGGTTGTTTTGGGGGTTTTCTACGGTGAAGTTACTAATCAAAATTTGAGCCAAAGCTATATTGGCCCAGCCAAAACTTAAGGGGAGTATTATTGAAATTAATGCTAATTTTAGCCAAATTTTCATAATATTGATATATTTCTTTATTTAACTTTAGATTATAGCAAGTTTTGGCTATTATGTCAATAATAGTTTAGAGTTTAAAAGATAGGTAATAGATTTTTTTGCCAGCCTTAAGATGCTGATTCTCATAATAAGTTTTTATGGACAATTGAGGTGATAAGTTTTTGTTTTTATAAATATCAACTATTTGGCCAATAGTTTTTCCGCCAGAGTTTTCTATAGTATTAATAGAATAATCAAAAAGATCTTTGTCATCAGTTTTGAGATGAAGTACACCTCCGGTTTTTAATATCTTTTTATAAATTAATAAAAATTTAGGCGAGGTTAATCTTTTTTTGGCTTGCTTGAGGCGTGGAAAGGGATCAGGAAAAGTTAGCCAGATTTCATGGACAGATTTTGGTTTGAAATATTTATTTAAATCCTCAATGGGAATTCTCAAGAAAAAAACATTATTTAGTTTTTTGTTTTTGGCATTAGTGCAAGCGAACCATAGCCGTTCGCCCTGTATATCAATGCCAATGTATTTATTATTAGGATACAGTTCAGCCAAGCCCAGAGCATATTCGCCTTTGCCGCAAGCTAATTCCAAAACAACATTAGATTTTGCGCCTAAAAATTTTTTGAGCTTGCTTTTTAAATCAACGTCAGTAGTTTGAGAAATATTATCAAATTGTGGTAGCTCTCTGAAGCGTTGTAGTTTTTGGCGAGGCATGATGTTATTATTTTTACATAATGACGTTCCTTGTCAAGTAATTGACAAAAGGTATCTTTTATCTTAAAATCATAAATCTGCTATAATACAAGATATGAGAATTTTAGCTATAGAATCATCTTGTGACGAAACGGCTATTGCCCTACTTGAGGCCAAGGGGCAGTCTTTGAATTTATTAAAAAATCAAGTATATTCTCAAATCAGTATTCACAAAAAATACGGCGGCGTAGTACCTGAAGTAGCAGCGCGTAAACATCTAGAAACAATTATACCTTTATTGGGTAGTATTTTAGGTAAAGATAAATTGAAAAATATTGATTATCTGGCAGTAACAGCTGGGCCAGGACTAGTGACCTCGCTTCTCTTGGGCCTTACTGCCGCTAAGACCTTGGCTTATGCTAATAAGTTGCCACTCGTGGCGGTTAACCATCTAGAGGGGCATGTTTATTCTAATTGGCTAACTAGTAGTGATTTAGTAAAAAATCCAAAAAAGTTTTTGCCAGCTTTGGTCTTGATAGTTTCTGGCGGGCACACTGAACTGGTCTTAATGAAGGGGCATGGCCAGTATCAGTCAATTGGCCGGACTTTGGATGATGCCGCAGGCGAGGCTTATGATAAAGTTGCCAAGTTATTATCTTTGGGATATCCGGGCGGCCCTATAGTGAGCAAGTGGGCTGACAAAGGCAATACCAAGGCTTACGATTTTCCCAAACCCATGCTGACTAGCCCTAATTTTGATTTTAGTTTTTCTGGGCTTAAAACGGCTGTGCTCTATACTCTAGAGAAAAAGAAAAATATAAATAAAAAAGATATAGCCGATATTTGTGCTTCATTTCAAGCGGCCGTAGTAGAAGTCTTAACTACTAAGGCTATGATTGCTGCCAAAAAGTATCAGGTCAAGTCCATTATGCTGGCTGGCGGAGTAGCCGCCAACAAAGCTCTGCAGCAAAGTCTTTTGCAGAAGTCTAAAAGTCAAAATTTACCATTTTTTTATCCAGCCGCAAACTATACTGGTGACAATGCAGCTATGATTGCTGTGGCCGCTTATTATAATGTAGTTGCTAAGAGTGGTAGAATTATAAAAAATAAAGATATTTTGACTTTAGAGCCAGAAGCTAATTGGCAACTTAGCAAAAATAAAATATAATTACTTTGTAAACAATAAAATGCCAGAATATATTTCTAAAAATGTAGCTGATACTACTAAAGTCGCCACAGAGCTAGCCAAAAAATTGACTGGCGGCGAGTTAGTGGCTCTTAGCGGTAATCTGGGTGCCGGCAAGACGGTCTTTGTTAAGGCCTTGGCAGAATCCCTAGGCGTAAAAGATGTTATTACCAGCCCGACCTTTGTATTGATGAAAGTTTATGTGCCAGATAATAAGAAGATTAATAAATTTGTCCACGTAGATTGCTATCGTCTGGAGGGTCAAGAGGATTTGTCGGATATTGGACTGGGCGATTATCTAAATGACGACAAAATTATTGTAGTAGTAGAGTGGGCGGACAAAGTATTAAATTTGCCCGCCAAGACTATCCGCGTTAATATTGATTATCGAGGTGGGGACAAGCGGCACATAGTCATTGACTAGTTGTGAAAATAATATTATCATTGATAGTATAAGTGAATAAAAAGCGTTATTACCTAGAATTCATGTCATCTAGGGAGCTGCAGACAGAAAGATTTATTAAATAAATCAAGTAGAGTCTGCCGGGGTGCGCCCGTCAGCGCGTTAATATTAAGTGCTTTCTGTCAGCAGGAAGAATTAAGGTGGTACCGTCCCGTGTATGCTGGACCCTTAAACGCTAATTTACGCGTTTATTTTTTATTAAAAAATATGGAAAATAAAGAAAACAAATTAGACCTGCCCAAGGCTTATGAGGCCTCCCAGTATGAAGAGGTGATTTATGATGCTTGGGAAAAGTCAGGCTTGTTTAATCCCGATAATTTGAAAAGCACTGGTAAGCCATTTGTCATTTCTATGCCCCCGCCCAATGCTACTGGTGTTTTGCATTTAGGACATGCGTCGGCCTTGGCTTATGAAGATTTGATGATTCGCTACAAACGTTTGCAGGGTTATCAGACCTTGTGGCTTCCTGGCACTGACCACGCCGCTATTGCTACTCAGACAAAAGTAGAAAAAATATTGGCCAAAGAAGGCACTGATCGCGAAGCTCTGGGTCGGGAAAAGTTTATTGCGAGGGTTAAGGAGTTTGTGGCTCAATCAC
>JAHFJB010000032.1 GCA_023246135.1 Candidatus Parcubacteria bacterium | reverse complement strand
TTCTTCGCAGGGCATAGAACAATATCGGCACATTGGCATTAATTATGATATAGTAGTTTTTACTAATTTAACACCAGAGCACATTGAATCGCACGGTAGTTTTGAAGCTTATAGAGATGCTAAGGAGAAATTGTTTGAACACCTAGGCCATAGTCCGCGTAAAAGAATAAATAACAAAATCATTGACAAGATAATTATTACCAATAATGATGACATTGAATCCGGTCGTTTAAAAAAATATGTAGTTGATAAATTTATTACTTATGGATTGAGCAATCCGGCTGATTATCAGGCGCAAGATTTGAATTTGACCAAGGGTATGTCTTTTAAAATAAAAGATTGGCAAATCAAGACGGACCTTCTCGGTCAATTTAATGTTTATAATATATTAGCAGCTTTGGCAGTAGTTGATACTTTGGGTTGGTCACTAGCGGCCGCGGCTAATTCCGAACTTCAGGGGGTACCGGGTCGGCAAGAATGGATTGATGAGGGACAAAATTTTAAAGTCATGGTGGATTATGCACCGGAGCCAGTTAGCTTGAGCCAGCTTTATCAGGCTTTGGAGTTGGTACCGCACGAAAGACTGATCCATGTTTTGGGTTCGTGTGGCGGTGGACGCGACAAAGCTCGGCAACCAATTTTGGGGAAGATGGCTGGGCAAACTGCCGATGTTGTGGTTGTCACCAATGAAGATCCATATGATGATGACCCGGAAGCGATTATTGCCAATGTAGCTCAAGGTGCTATTGAGGCTGGTAAAATTATTAAAGAAAATTTGTTTAAAATATCTAGTAGACAGGAGGCTATAAAGCTGGCTTTAAGCTTGGCTAAGAAAAATGACTTAGTGCTAGTGACCGGCAAAGGTGCCGAGCAGTTTATCTGCGTGGCCAATGATAAGAAAATTCCTTGGGATGATAGGCGAGTGGTTAGGGAAAGCTTAAAAGAATTAAAAAAGTAAAAATAATCAAAAAACAGAGTTGATAAAGAGGCTCTGTTTTTTGTTATTGTTTTTATAAAGATAAAGATTATATAAATAAGGGTTGACAAAAAGGCATATTTATGCTATTATTATATATTGTCTGTTCCCGAGGCGTCTTGTAAAAGCGTCTCATTTCAAGTGAAGGCCTAGAAAGTAAGAGGCTTAGCATGCGTCGTAACGGATTTACTCTCATCGAGCTCATGATCGTCGTGGTCGTCGTCGGCATCTTGGCCGCGATCGTGATTCCGAATTTCGTGGCGATGCGAGATCGGCTTGCCAGGGAAGACGTGGTCCGAGCCAACTGCCACGCGGTGCAGCTCGCGGCCGAGGACTTCTATGTCCGGAACGATGGTGTCTACCCCAAAAGTCTGTCTGACAGGCTTCCTAATGGTCAGACCATCATCGACCTCCTGCCTGGCGGCCAGCGCCTCAACAACCCCTTCACTGAGCGTCCCACCGAACCTACTTCCGGCGTGGCCACCGAGCCGGGCCAGTGCTGCTACAGCGGTGTGGATGCCGATGAAGACGGCGTCTGCGATGACGGCTATGCCATCACGGCTTTCGGTCGCGATGGACTGATCATGACGCTCACCAGCGGCGACTAGGATCGTGATAACGGGTGGCGCAGGTTTGCACAGCAGTGCTACCTCGCGCCACCCGTCTTAATTTTGTCAAATTCCAATTTTATTAGATTTTTTTGATATTTAGTAAAAATTATAGCCGCACCACTTAACTCTTTGGGCTTCGCGATGTGGATAACTTGTATATAAATGTAGTCTTTTGTGTATAATTTTGGCTTAAATAACAGGAAATATTGTAAAATTTGACAACTATAAAAATTTGTATATATGTATATTTTAGCTAATATTAGCTATTTTTTTTATTTTTTGAGTTGCTTTTGGTAAAATTGGGGTGAAATCCTTGACAAAGCACCTATAATTTGATACTATTGGGCTATGAATTTTTTGCAGGCTGGCCTAGTTTAGTTAAAAAAGCAATTGAAAAACTGACCCAATTTAGCGGGTGAGTTTATTTTTTGTGCTCTTATTTTATTAAGGCCACTACGAGTAGAATTTATAACTAATTTTTACCAATAATTAGTCAAGTCTTTATATGTCCCAAATAAAAACTTCCACTACTCGCAAATTTTTTAGTCCCCTAAGAGAAGCCATACCGCTGACGGATTTGGTTGAAGTCCAAAAAAAATCCTATCAGTGGTTTTTTGAGGATGGGCTAAAAGAATTGTTTGAGGAAATCTCACCGATCAAAGATTTTATTGGCCGCGATCTAGAATTGTATTTTCTAGATTATTATCTGGATGAGCCAAAGTTTGATGAGGTGACTGCTAAAAATAAAAATATTACTTTTGAAGCCCCCTTACGCGTTAATATCCGCTTGGTCAACAAGCGTACCAGTGAAGTTAAAGAGCAAGAGATATATTTGGGGGATTTCCCGCTAATGACTCAGCGCGGTACTTTTATTATCAAT
Organism: Candidatus Parcubacteria bacterium; assembly: GCA_023246135.1. Lineage (GTDB taxonomy): Bacteria > Patescibacteriota > Patescibacteriia > UBA1558 > GWA2-36-10 > JAHFJB01. Next base: position 3,506 of record JAHFJB010000032.1, on the reverse strand, counting down.
GGCGTGGAAAGAGTAGTGGTGTCACAGCTCATAAGAAGTGCTGGTGTATTTTTTACTTCAGAGATGATGCGTGGCCGCCGCTATTATGGTGCTAAGATTATTCCTAATCGTGGCGCTTGGCTAGAAATAGAAACCGATGTTAACAATGTAATCTACGTTAAGATTGATAGAAAAAGAAAAGTAGCTATTACTTCACTCCTTAGAGCCTTGGGATATTTTACTGATGAAGAGATGCTGGAATTATTTAAAGATGTTGATACTCATCCTGAAGTAAAATTTATCAAGAGTACCCTCGGTAAAGATACTTCCAAAAATGAGGCGGAAGGATTAAAAGAAGTTTATCGCCGTATTAGACCCGGGGACTTGGCTACCACCGATAATGCCCGGTCGCTTATTCATTCTATGTTTTTTGATTTTGATCGTTATGATTTTGGTCGAGTTGGTCGCTACAAAATCAATGCCCGTTTTGGTCTAGACATTGCCAACAACAAAGAAACCAGGGTCCTAAGAAAAGAGGATTTGGTTTTGGTTATAAAAGAAATTATTCGTCTAAACCTTACCCAAGAAGAAGCTGATGACATTGATCACTTGGGTAATCGCCGTGTCAGAGCCATTGGTGAATTAGTTCAAAATAGATTCCGCATTGGTTTGGCTCGCATGGAGAGAATTGTTAAGGATAGAATGAGTACTTTGGACATGAGCAACTTAACACCTAATCAGCTTATCAATGCCCGGCCAGTAATAGGTGTTATCAAAGAATTTTTTATGAGTTCACAGCTGTCTCAGTTCATGGATCAGGTCAATCCTTTGGCCGAGCTAGAACACAAGCGCCGTTTGTCAGCTATGGGCCCGGGCGGTTTGTCCCGAGAGCGGGCTGGCTTTGAAGTGCGTGATGTGCATCCAACTCACTATGGCCGCATTTGCCCCATTGCTACTCCAGAAGGTCCAAACATTGGTTTGGTGGGGCACCTAGCTTCTTATGCCAAGGTCAATGAGTTTGGTTTTATTGAAACTCCTTTTCGGCGAGTCTTACATGATATAGATAATGATCCCAAAGTAACAACTGGTCAGATTGCTCGTGAGGATATTAAGTCTTCTAATGATAAAAAAGTTTTGGTTAAAAAAGGCGAAGCCATCACCGCCACCCTGGCCAAAGAATTGGCTAAGCATGAGGATATAAAAATAGTACCAATCAAACCAGTGGTGACCATGGATATTGTTTATTTTGATGCCTTCGAAGAGGAAAGGTATAACACGGCTGCCGCCACTACCCCGCTTGATGCGGAGGGGCATTTTATCAGCGAATATGCAGAAATCAGAATCAAAGGTAATCCAACTTATGATAAGGTAGAGAGGATAGATCTTTTGGATGTGGCGCCTAATCAGATTATTAGTATTGCTACATCACTTATTCCATTTTTGGAACATGATGATGCAGTCCGGGCACTGATGGGCACAAACATGCAACGCCAAGCAGTATCACTTATTCGTCCCGAAGCGCCGATTGTTGGCACTGGGGTTGAAGCTAAAGCGGCTATAGATTCAGGGCAGGTAATTGTCGTTAAAGAAGACGGTGAAGTTACTCGTGTTGATAGTCGGGTTATTGAAGTGACCAACAAAAAAGGCGAAACCATGGTCTATAATTTAAATAAGTTTGCTCGGTCCAATACTTCTACTAGTATGAATCAGCATCCAATTGTTGATAAGGCGCAGAAAGTTAAAAAAGGTGAAGTGATTGCTGATGGTGCTGCCACTGATCAAGGTGAGCTAGCTCTGGGAGAAAATATGTTGGTAGCTTATATGACTTGGGACGGCGGTAACTATGAAGATGCTATTTTGATTTCTGAGCGCGTAGTGAAAAACGATAACTATACTTCTATCAGCATTGAAGATTATTCCATTGATGTCCGTGATACCAAACTCGGTGCCGAAGTAGTTACTCGCGACATTCCTAATGTCAGTGAAGAAAAATTAAAAGATTTGGATCGCGAAGGTGTAGTGCGTATTGGCGCTAACGTATCTTCCGGTGATATTTTAGTTGGCAAGATTACACCTAAGGGTGAGACTGAATTGTCAGCTGAAGAAAAATTGCTTAGGGCTATCTTTGGCGAAAAAGCCAAGGACGTCAGAGACACATCACTATATTTGAAGCACGGTGAGCGCGGTAAAGTCATTGGTGTTAAAGTTTTTTCTCGCGACAAAGGTGACAAATTACCAGCTGGAGTCATCAAGACTATTCAGGTGACTATTGCTCAGCTCAGAAAAATTCAAGTTGGTGATAAGATGGCCGGCCGCCACGGTAATAAAGGTGTTATTTCTAGAGTAGTAGCCTTGGAGGATATGCCATTTTTGGAAGACGGTACGCCTATTGATATTATTTTAAACCCCTTGGGCGTTATTTCTCGTATGAACTTGGGTCAGCTCTTGGAAACTCACTTAGGTCTGGCGGCTAGGACTTTGGGTTATAAAGTGGCCAGCCCAGCTCTCAATGGCGTGTCAGAAGAGACTATTAGAGAAGAATTAGCTAAAGCCGGTTGGCCAGAAGATGGTAAACTTCAACTTTATGATGGTCGTAGTGGCAAGGCTTTTGCCAATAAGACTACGGTTGGTATAGCGTATATGTTAAAGCTTAATCACTTGGTAGAAGATAAGATTCATCAACGTTCTATTGGCCCATACTCATTGGTAACACAGCAACCTTTAGGCGGTAAAGCTCAGTTTGGTGGTCAGAGATTCGGTGAGATGGAAGTCTGGGCGCTTGAGGCTTATGGTGCAGCTAATACTTTGCAGGAAATGATTACTATTAAATCTGATGATGTACCGGGCCGCTCTAAAGCTTATGAGTCAATCATCAAAGGTGAACCAATAAGACGTCTTAATATTCCTGAATCATGCAATGTTCTAGTTAGAGAACTCAAAGGCTTGGGTTTGGATGTAGAGCTTATCGGTAAGCGTGAAAGAAAAATTGAAGGTCTGGAACAGGATACGCAAGAGCTCTTATCTGAAGAAGCGCCTATAGTTATTGAAGCTGGTTCTTTGCCGTTGGCTAGTGATTTGGAAGAGTAAATAATATAAAATTTTTATAAAAATATGCCCACACCCTCTTCAACCAAGACAACTTTTATGGCTCAAGACAAAACTACTGTCTTGGAGTTTGATGCCATCAAATTGAAGTTGGCTTCTCCCGACGAAATCCATGAATGGTCGCATGGTGAAGTCGTCAAACCAGAAACTATCAATTACCGTACTCAAAAACCAGAAAAAGATGGTTTGTTTTGCGAAAAGATTTTTGGTCCAACCAAAGATTGGGAATGCTATTGCGGTAAATACAAGCGCATTAGGTACAAGGGTATTGTCTGCGATAAGTGCGGTGTGGAAGTATCCAGAGCTGTGGTGCGTCGTGAACGCATGGGGCATATTGATTTGGCGGCTCCAGTTTCTCATATTTGGTTTTTGCGGGGCATACCTTCTAAGATTGGCTTGGTTCTAGACTTAAGTATTCAGTC
>JAHFJB010000031.1 GCA_023246135.1 Candidatus Parcubacteria bacterium | reverse complement strand
GCGAAAACATACTCTAGCTCAAGGAGGCGCGGAGCATGGCATGCAAACTCTGCGGAAAAAGCTCTTGCAATGAAGAATGTGAAGCCTACAGCCTGGCTCACAGGATCCTGGAGTACCTCCGTTGGAGGCGCTACCGCGAGGAAGATCGCCGCGACCTGGACGACTAGTCGTCCTGCCGGCTCACCACGATGAGCCGCAAAAAAGCGTCCGCCTCGCCCTGCGCATGCAGTGACGGACGGACGCTTTCCCTTTTTATAATAAACTAATTTCTTATTTTTATAGCCGCAGCGATTCGCTCTAGAGCAGTGACAAAAGCCGCTGTACGGAAATCAACTTTGTATTTATCAGACACAGACTCTACTGCCTGCCAAGCGCTAGTCATTTTTTCTTTGAGCTCACTTGTGACTTCAGCCTCACTCCAATAATTATTGCTGAGATTCTGTACCCATTCAAAATATGACACGGTCACGCCACCGGAATTAGCCAAAACATCTGGCACAACCACTATACCTTTTTTGTACAAGATCTCATCAGCCTCGGGCGTAGTCGGGCCGTTGGCCATTTCCAAAATAATCTTAGCGGCAATATCCGGGGCATTGTTATCAGTAATCTGATTTTCCATGGCGGCCGGCACTAAAATATCTACTGGCAAGACAAAAAATTCTGCCAAAGAAATTTCTTTGACTCCAGGAAAATCAGTCAAAGATTTTTTATTTTTTTTATGCTCCAAAAGTTTGGGAATATCCAAACCGTGTTCATTATAAATAACATTTTTAGAGTCAGCTACGGCTACTACTTTGTATCCTTGTTTATAAAGTAGTTCGGCCATACCACCGCCGACATTGCCTAGACCCTGAACAGCAACTTTTAATTTGTCAGCTTTAAGCCCCATTTTATCAATCAAGGCTGATAATATAAACATTCCACCTTGGGCTGTGGCTTGCTCCCTACCTAGTGAACCGCCAAATTCCAATGGTTTGCCAGTCACTACTCCCCAACTTGGTTTGCCCACGAGTTGTGAATATTCATCGGCCATCCAAGCCATGATTTGTGGCGTAGTATAGAGATCTGGAGCTGGTATATCTTTGGCTGGACCAATTTCTTCACGAAAAGCTCTAACCCAAGCCCGTGATAACCTCTCGGTTTCCGCTTGACTTAGAGACTTGGCATCAACCACTACTCCACCCTTACCACCGCCCATAGGGATGTTGGCTACGGCACATTTTATAGTCATCCAAAAACCTAAGGCCTTGACTTCATCCAAATCAACTTGGGGATGAAAACGAATACCGCCTTTGTATGGCCCGCGTGCTTGATTGTACTGGACACGATAAGCCGGAAAAATTTGTAAATGCCCATCATCCATCTTAATCGGCAAGCTAGCCATCAATGTTTTTTCTGGGCTACTAAGCCGCAAAACTACGTCCTTATCCAAAACCATCAGCTGAGCGGCTTTTTCCAGCTGCCTTAAAGCATTATCATACGCATTCATATATTTGAGATAAATTTACTTATTAATTTTCCAATCTGGCAAAAGCGGTTTATCACCCTGCAGATATTTGTAAGCTTGTAGGGCCGCTTTAGAGCCCTCACCAGCTGAGATAATTGCTTGCTTATAATTTACATCCGTGACATCGCCGGCAGCGAAAACACCCGACAAATTGGTTTCATTGTTTTGATTTACTCTAATCTCATCATGTTCCGTTAAGTCAATGCCAGCGGTTTTGAGCCAAGCTGTCTTGGCCATGTGACCAATTTCAATAAAAATACCATCAACCATAATTTCACTCATATTGCCCTGCGACTCATACAGCAAAGATTGAACACGGTCTTTACCTTTTATTTCTTTGCTGGCTGCCTGAAATATAACTTCAATATTATCTGTGGCTTTTACTTTATCAATCAGGACTTGTTCACCGCGAAAAGCTTCACCACGCACTAGCATATAAACCTTTTTGGCGACCTTACTCAAATACTCGGCTGCATCTAGAGCTGAATTGCCGCCGCCTATAACTACCACCTCTTTGCCGCGATATAAGGGCCCATCACAAGTAGCACAATAAGTAATGCCCCGCCCAGTCAATTCTTTTTCACCAGGCACACCAAGATCTCGTGGCGTCAATCCAAAAGCTAAAATAATAGCTCGAGCCTGCAAAGTCTTATTGCCAAAGGTCTTAAGCAGAAAGCCTGATGCCTGCTTTTCCAAAGATACCACTTCATCAAACAAAAATTCTGTGCCGGTTTTAGCGGCTTGTTCTTGAAATTTTTGTGACAAGGTTAGTCCGGCAATTGATTCAAAACCTGGATAATTCTCTACATCATCGGTTAGAGACAATTGCCCACCAATATCCTTGGTAACAACCAAAGTTTTCATGGCTCGACGAGAAGTATAAATAGCCGCTGTCAGTCCAGCTGGACCGCCACCAACTATCAAAACGTCATAGACTGTTTCTTCCATAAAATTTATGCTAAATGATGCTTAATTTTTTGCGTTAAAATATCCTTGTTTTGCACACCAATAAAATCCTCTACAGCCTCGCCGCCTTTAAAAATCTTAAGAGTTGGTATGCTCATTATTTGGAACTTACCGGCTGTACCTTGATTCTCATCAACATTGACTTTAGTAATTTTTACTTTATCATTACCACCAAAATCCTTGGCTAACTCTTCAATGATTGGCCCTTGCATGCGGCAAGGCCCACACCAAGGCGCCCAAAAATCTACCAAGACAACACCATCAAACTTAATAACCTCTCCCTCAAAATTTTGATCATTCAATTCTTTGGCCATATTCTTATTATTTAATTATTATACATTTTAAGTAATTTTAAACAAAACATTAATAAGTTTCAATAGCTCCTTCTTTTTGACAACTTTACTAGCATCATAGCAGCCATTAACCTTATCATTTACTAGCAGCCTAGTGACTGAATCTAATGAGGCTCGGGCCGCCAAAACTACGCGTACAATCTCTTCGACATCACGCTTTTCTGTGTACATTTTCTCAATAGAGCCCACCTGCCCCTCAATACGGTGCAAATGGGAAATTATCTTAGCTGGACTACAAACATTTTTTTTCATACGTATATACCCTATGGGGGTATATTAACACACCTCCCATCTTTTGTCAAGAAAATAGGCGTAGCCCCGTGCCAAGCACTAGGGCTTATATTATTTATTAACATCTTAAAATCCTTGTCCTGCCCTCCGTAGCTACAATATACTTATTTCCTGTTTATTTTTTTATCCTCTATTATTCCTTAATGCTGGGCATTGGGGCCTGACGCGAAGGAGGGTCAATAAACTCTTTCTTGTTGACAAGGGTCTTATAGGGTAATATATTGATATGCCTGCCATCAATAATCCTTTTGATGACGGATGTCCTCACCAATTACGGAGGTGTTCCCATGAGATTCCAGCTGCTTGTCCTCTGGTACAATCTGAAGCGCCGGATTTTCGGCTCTGAAGAAGACCCCAGCACTCGCTGTGTCCTTGTGCTCCTGAGCCTCGGGTTTGCCCTTGCTCTGATTGTCGTGTGCGGTCTGCTCTTGGCTCTTAGCTAGTGGCTTACACGGTCTGCTCTTGGCTCAAAGTCATCTAAACCCAACCATGGCGGTTGGAGGGAGGTGAAACCATGATTGTGATCGCCGTAGTCTTCGCCGTGTTGCTCGTATGTCTAGCAAAGAAAAATCGCGACAACATACCAGAAGCACCGCCAATGCGCTTAAGGTTCAAGCCGGAACGACCTGTCCCAACTATGAGTAAGCGAGACGTAGCTGAGCGGCTCCTGCTCTATGCTGAAGCTAGCGACTACCTGCCACTGCAAGAGCTAGAAAAAGCTCTAGAAATCCCTCCTTACATCCTTGATGAATATGGCGAGTTTCTGTTCATAGCCGAAGCTGATGAGAACGGACGGCTAGAACCTCATATTCGCGCAAAACACAACCCTGACCACGTCATCGGCTATTGGTCTCGCCAAGAGACCAATCAAGAAAACGGGAAAGCCATAGCCTTTTTCTATGGCCCTGGCTTCTGTAGAGCCGTTGGTCTGACAAGACCGCAAGAATGATGGGGTCGGAGCGACGGCACACGTCGCCCGACCCCTAAAATCTACAATAAATATCTATTATATAACTAATTTTCGCTAAAACTAACAAATTTCTCAAGAAAACAAAGACTAAAATATAGAGAAAATACTATTTTTTGGCTAATATTAGATAAAAACATAAAGACGCCCCACTCTGCGGGGCGTCTTTATAATACCTATTATTCCTATATTTTTTCTATATCCTCAGTTTCTTCTCCTTGGCTCTTTACCAATCCTTTCTGATACTTAGTAAAACGAGATAATTCTTCTAGTAAGCGTAATTTATCTCTATCTGCCTTAGCTTTAGCTTTTGGATCAGTGTCAACGTCGCCGTCAGATAACCCTTCGGCCCCCAATCTTTCCGCACTATCTGTCGGATACTCAAAAGGATTTCTTCCCCGCATATTTTTTATATTTTAATTATGGTGTCCCTGAGAGGAATCGAACCTCTATTTAGGCCTTAGGAGAGCCTTGTTCTATCCATTGAACTACAAGGACAAAATATATATTTATTTACTTTTTACTTTATATTAGCTAAAAGATTGTGTCGTAATATATTAAAACTACTTTTTAACCTTGAACATAGGACCGTGACCAGGTACAATAAAATCAGCTACTTTGAGGACTTTTTTCCTACTCTCATTATACTGAGCTAAATCATCAAAAAGCGTTGGCTCCTTACTTAAATTGATTAAGCTCTCCATAGCCAAGGCATCGCCGGCAATCACTATTTTACCCTCTGGAGTATGAACCAATAAAGAAATATGACCGTCCATATGTCCCGGAGTAAGTAAAATCTCTACATCTTCAGCTAACTCCAGACCATCGGACATGTCCGCTTGGACTAGATACCCTTGCTCTAAATTGTGAAACTGACCAGGATAGCCAGCACTTCTAAGCTTACAATATATTTTGGCTTGGGGGAACAAATGAACATTGATGGTGTGGTCAAGGTGCAGATGAGTCAAAACTACTATGTCTATATCTTCTGGCGCCAAACCCTCATTTTTTAAGGATTCTATTAACTTGTCGGCATCAGGATAATAGCCTGGGTCAACTATAATATTTTTATCAGTCTTCACCAAAGTAACCGTGGAACCAATCTCCAATTTTTCCCCACTAAACTGATGTTTACCTTCTACTAATACTTTTACTTGCGCCATATTTTATTATAATAGTTTAAGCCCAACTATTATAATGTAAATGTCCTCAAAAGTCTATAATTTATAGATAAATTCGAATTTTTGCCTCTTTACATTACGCCTTAATTTAGCTAATATTAAGGGGCAAAAAAGAACTAACATTAAAAAATACAATAATATGGCCATGTTTAATAAAAATCAGGGGATGCCCACACCCAAGAACATTGAAACTATAATAGGGCCATCTGTAAAAGTCCAAGGTGATTTCAAGGGTGAGGGTGATCTGATCATTGAAGGAATGCTAATCGGAACTCTACAGACCAAAAATAACCTAAAAATAGGGGAAAATGCTGTAGTTGAAGCTGATATCAAAGCCAATAATGCCTTTATTTCCGGCAAGGTTAAGGGTGATATTACAGTTAAAGGCAAACTAGAGATTGCTGGCACAGCTATGATACTTGGTAATATCCGCGCCCAGATCCTATCTATGGAAAGTGGGGCCTTGATTCAAGGCCAGCTTGATATGCCAGTTGGTAACATCTCTACTGAAGAGAAGATTGAAGCCAAAAAATCTCACTCCGAAAGCAAAGAAGAAAAATATCCTGAAAAAAATTAAAGGAGTATGTATCTATATATTTACGACTCCTTTCTCAATGAAAAAAAATACGCTGACCTTTTGATAAAAATCGAAAAAAGATTAGTTGATCTGGGCATCAAAGGAAGAATCGCCCGCCTATCAGTCCTCAAAAATCTAAAAGAGTTAGTGCTAGATGCTACTAAGGAA
>JAHFJB010000030.1:4439-6040 GCA_023246135.1 Candidatus Parcubacteria bacterium | reverse complement strand
TATCTTAGCCTTATGTAAATATTTTTCTAAACTGGCCACGTCGGTGGGATAACCCCACATAGGTACTTCAATTACAGCCTTAGTTTTACTACTTATCAGTTGCCCCAATTTAGCTATGTCTAAACCAAAATTATCAATGTTAGTATCACAAAAGATAGGTATAGCCCCAATGTACACAATAGACACAACTGTCATGCAAGGACAAGTTGAGGGTAATATAATCTCATCACCACTCTTTATGCCCAAAGCAAAAAGCGCGGTTTGTATAGCTGAGGTACCAGACGAGACAGCTAGAGAATATTTTGAACCAAAATATTCTGACAATCTCTTTTCATAATTTTCTACTACTGAGCTCGTCCCTGACAACTTTTTATCTGCCAAAACAATTTTTAGTGACTCCAAATCACTATTATCACAAAAAAGGTATTTATCAGATATGTTCATAATAATTAAATCAAATACTAATTTAATATTTGCCCACCGCCCTTTTTCCAATAGCAAGTTACTGCCTGCCCCTTTCTGTTAACCATAAAAATCTGCTTCTGATCAGGACAATCCATGCTCGAGCAATAAGGTTCAAAGCCTACCAGGGTTATATAGGGATCATTTATATATTTCTGTCGAAATTTCTCTAAATTCTTATTATATGTATCTATCTCTCCTTGGTTAATTTTTAGTTTATCATAATATATTGACCCAACCACAATTTCTGGTGATAATTTTTTACAAAATTTTATGGTTTCTTCTATATGCTCAAAATTATTTCTATGAATAACTATATGAATAGAAGTATGCCTGCCCTTTTTATTTAATTCCTCTAAAAACTCCAAAGTTTTATCGAGAGCGCCACTTCTGCCTCTAAAATCGTCGTGAACTTCTTTGATATGGGAATCTATGCTAACTGTATAAGTTGCAAAATTCAACTCTAGGACTTGCTCTTTCAATTTTTTATTAACAATATACCCATTAGTGCAAAGAGTAACTCTATCTATCTTAGACATTGCGTAACGCGATATTTCTAAAAAATCTGGGTGTAGCGTTGGTTCGCCACCAGTCAAGACTAGCTTATTTATACCTTTTTTAGAAAATCCATCAATCAAAGATAATAGACCCTTTTTAGGTAAAAAATCTGGAGAATGAAAATTGCTAGATTGTCTATAAAAACAATGTGCGCAATTTAGATTGCAAGAAGAAAGGAGCTCTAAAATCACCTTTTTATCACCAGGTGACACTTTCATTTTACAGCTCCTATACATAATAAAATATAAATTGTATATATACTACATCTTTTTTTAGGATAATGCAACCCTATAAAACATTGACAAACAACAAAATTAATGGTAAAAAAACTTGAAGAGGATTACCCAAATAACTGGGTAATAATGACCTTTGACCATGATCTCGGCGTACGCAGAAGGGAGGTTGATATGTCCAAGAGTCACGATTTCTCCGAGGCTGTGATACTGGGTTTGCTACCGGCTACCCAAGAGTTGCAATCTCAGTACATGGCAAGTCGACGTGTCAGTCTAGTGCTCAGAGACGTTCTCACCAACACGGCCAACACACTGGGCTTTTTCCCTGAATTCCACTATGAAATAACC
>JAHFJB010000030.1:0-4429 GCA_023246135.1 Candidatus Parcubacteria bacterium | reverse complement strand
TAACCCCCCGAGGCGCCAGTATAAAACAACTGGGCAACAAATATCTACCAGTAAGTATGGTGGAAAAGCCCTTGACTGGCTTGCCCAGCGGCACTTTGAGGGTAACTGATATCCTTGAATCTGCGCCCGATAACCCGTCGGACCCAACGCAATCACTGACGGCTACATCGGAGCAGATCCGATTCCTCTACTGCCTACTGCAACGACACGACTTCGAGATCAAGATCGTCTACTTGGCCAATGGCCTTGGCAAAGGCTACATAGCCTTTAGGCCGGACCAGGCCCAGTAAACGCTGGAGGGCAACGCGCAGCGCCCTCCCAAAAAGTGACCCGACACGAAAGTGACGGGTCACTCTTAAATCATTTACGATAATTAGGCAACTTGATCAATCATTTCCACTAAACGATTAGAATAGCCCCACTCATTGTCATACCAAGCAATAATTTTGACTAAATTATCACCAACTACCTTGGTTAGTGATAAATCAACAATTGATGAACGCGAGTCTTTGATAAAATCTGAAGAAACTACTGGTTCGTCCGTCACACCCAAAATATCTTTATAGCGAGTCTGGTGGCTAGCTCTAATTAAAGCCCGATTGACTTGCTCAACAGTCACCTTTTTTTTGACTACAAAAGTTAAGTCCGACAAAGACACAACGGCAGTCGGTACCCGAATAGACAAGCCGTCAAATAGGCCTTCAAGTTCAGGAATTACTTGTCCAGTAGCAATAGCGGCGCCGGTCGTAGTCGGCACCATGTTTTGGGCAGCGGTTCGGCCACGGCGAGCATCCTTGTGTGGAGAATCTACTAGCTTCTGATCCGCCGTATAAGAGTGAATAGTGGTCATCATAGCTTTATCTACGCCAAAACTATCCACTATCACCTGGGCGACCGGCGCAATACAGTTAGTTGTACAAGAGGCATTGGAAATAATTTTTTCTTTATTATATTTATGCTCATTAACACTTAAGAGGTAAGTATTAATCTCATTGCCTTTGGCTGGAGCTGAGATAATCACTTTTTTAGCACCAGCTTTGATATGAACTGCCGCTTCAGTGCCTTTGACAAAACGACCAGTGCATTCCAAAACTACGTCAACCCTAAGTTTCTTCCAAGGCAACTTGGCTGGTTCTGGTATAGCCAAAACTTCATAAGCTTTACCCGCTACAATAATATTCTTACCTTTGGCACTCACTTTTTTTTCATAACGGCCATAGACAGTGTCGTACTTAAGCAAGTAGGCCAGACTATCAGCTGGTGCCAAATCATTTATAGCCACTACTTCGTAATGCCTGGATTCTAACATTATCTTAAAAGCGGCTCGGCCAATGCGGCCAAAACCATTGATAGCTACTCTAATTTTTTTCCTAGCCATATTTTTATTTTAAAAATATTTATTAACTTAATTATAGCAAACTTAAAGGCTAATTTAAACTATAGTCATTACCATGGCTACTCGCATGCTGACAGTGATTATCAGCACAATGCCCATCACATTTAGACTGCTCCGCGTAAGGATAAGCCACTCGGGCACCATCAATATCCAAATCCACCACTTGTTTCATGGGATGGACAGCCACTACTGTACCCTTGCCTGCTTTGGTCTTGATAGCATCGCCAACCTTTGGCAATTTGTCCAAATTATATCTATAATTTTCTTCTTCAAAACGCAAACAGCATTTCAAACGACTGCAAGGACCAGTCAATCTGTCCACGCCACGATGTGATAATTCTTGATCTTTAATAAAATCCGGGCTGACATTGCCAATAATTTTTAACCAATGCCGGCAGCACAAGGGCAAACCACAAGGGCCAAAGTCCCCTTCCATCTTAGCGGCATCACGCACACCAATCTGTTGCAATCTAATTTTTTTATGATAGGTCTTGGCCAAATCTTTTACTAATTCTCTAAAATCCACCCGACTATCAGAAATAAAATAAAATGTCAGACGATTACCATCAAATGATTCAGCGGTGTCAACCAGTTTCATAGCTGTCAGGCCGTGCCGATCACACAATTCATCACATTTTTTGAGATATTTAGGGTATTGTTTTTTTTGCTTTTTGGCTTGCTCCAAATCATCAGTAGTTGCATGCCTTAACATCAACTTAACCTCAGTGATTGTATCTCCATTGTTTTGACCACTGTTATCAGCTGATTCTGCTTTAGCTTCTGGTGCTTGCCAATCAGCCCAAGCAGTTATTATACCTAAATCTTGCCCCAAGATAGTATCCACAATCACCTGATCGCCAATTTTGATACCAGTACTTTTATCAGCACTAAATTCTGGCAAGAAAAAATATTCTCTGTCAGCTGTATGAAATTGAACTTTAACTACTTTCATCCCGTTAGAAATTTATAAAATGATAACTCCCAATTAAAGTAAAAATTTTTCTCTAAAATTTTATACCACCCGTCATGGCTTATCCCGTGAATTTCTAACGGGATGAACTCCTTAATTGTTATCCACTTTTGTGCCTAAATTATTATTTTTGATAGCCTGGACAATGCTAGCAGGGCTATATTTGAAAACCACTAATTCCAAATCATTTTCTCGAGCCAAGGCAAAGGCTGTGGCATCCATGACTTTGAGATTTTTCTGCAGGGCTTCCTTATAACTTAGATGTTTATACAATTTAGCTTTAGGATTATTATCTGGGTCGCTATCATACACGCCGCTGACATCACTGGCTTTGTATATTTTCTTGGCACCAATTTCTAGTGCCCTGAGTACTAGCGTAGTATCAGTAGTAAAAAATGGATTGCCAGTACCACCGGCGAAAATAACTACCCGCTTATTCTTGAGATGGTTGATAGCCCGCTTATACACATAATCTTCCATAAGAGCTGGGATAGAAAATGCTGACAAAACTCTGGTTTCCTGACCGATTTTTTCTAATGCCGCTTGAAGTGCCAAGGCATTAATAGCCGTAGCCATCATGCCCATATGATCAGCGGCTACTCTATCTACTTCTGCTCCTTTGACCATGCGCGCTCTAAAAATATTGCCAGCACCAACAACTACACCTACCTGATAACCGGCTTGCACTAATTTCTTCAAGCTTTGCGCCAAAGACTTTATCTGAGGAAAATTAAGATTGTCCTCGGATTCATGAATCTTCTGACTAGACTTAGAAAAAACCTCACCGGACAATTTTATCACTATTTTTTTATCTATTTTGTGTTTGATCATAAATTTTATTTTATAGCTATATTATGACAAATACTAAAAATAATCACAAGGGTTTAAAAAATCCCCCGCTAACCGGAGGATCTTTTATTTTATAAAGCGTAATAAGCAAATTTTTCTATACTGGCATCTTTATCTTTAAGTAACTGTTCAATAGTTTTTTTATCGTCTTTGATAAACGGCTGTTTAATCAGACAAACTTCGCTATAGAATTTATCTACCTTGCCAGGCATGATTTTTTCCCACATCGCCTCGGGCTTGCCTTCGTTTTTTAACTGTTCAGTATAAATTTCTTTTTCCTTGGCCAAGACGTCGGCTGGCACATCTTCTGGTTTGAGATACCGAGGAGCCATAGCTGCGGCTTGCATAGCAATATCTTTGGCCAAATCTTCACTGCCGCTAGCCAGCACCACTAGGGCGGCCACCTTACGGTTTGAATGTAAATAAGTGCCAACAGTATTACCTTCAATAATATCAAAATCACGCAATTGCAGATTTTCGCCAATTTTGACAATCAATTCATTTTGAATTTTATCATTAACAAATTGACTAAATGCTTCTTTGCCTTGTTCCAGTAAACTCTGGGCTAAACCACCGACGGTATCAACAAAATCCTGATTGCGCGCTACAAAATCAGTTTCACAAGCCAAAGAAACAATGGCTATTTTGTTGCCCGCTCTTTGTAAAGCAATTACGCCCTCCTTAACTTCTCGTTCTGATTTTTTAGCAGCAATTTTTTGTCCGGATTTACGCAAAATCTCAATAGCTTTATCTTTATCACCCTTGGCTTCGTCCAAAGCATGCTTGACATCAGACATGCCAGCACCAGTAATAGTTCTTATTTCTTTGATAAGTTCTAAAGACATTTTTATTTTTCTTTAAGTAATTATGTAAAATTTATTGTAAGCGGGATCGCTTTACGGTTTCCGCTACAAGCTGAGTAATAATTTCTATAGATTTGACAGCGTCATCATTGGCCGGAATAGGATAAGTCACTAACTCCGGATTGACATTAGTATCTACCATGGCAATGACTGGAATGCCCACCTTATTAGCTTCGCTAATAGCTGTCTTTTCTTTCTTAATATCTACCACAAAGATGGCTTGAGGCAAACGCTTCATGAGCGTGAGACCACCCACAGTTTCATTGAGTTTTGTCAATTCTTTTTTAAAAGTCACTTGCTCTTTTTTGGTATAGACTTCCCAAGCGCCTTCTTCTTGGTCCTTTTCCATTT
>JAHFJB010000029.1 GCA_023246135.1 Candidatus Parcubacteria bacterium | reverse complement strand
GAGAATGGCAATAACCTGATTGCCTTTTTTGAGCACAGCTGTACGTTGAGCTTCTACCAAGTAGCCACTCTTGGCCGCTTCTGGTCCAAATGCCATCAGGCTAGTATTTCTGTTGACTACTTGGCAAGTACCCATAGTGTTATCAGTATTTAGTAGACTCATAGTATATTGGCCTTTGGCAGTGGCGTCCACAATCTCGGAGTGAGAAAAAGCGGCTATAGCAATCTTAGCCATTTCTTTGGCAGTAGAAACATTGCTGGCATCTAGTCCGGCTATATCATAAAAAATAGTTTGCTTCAGTCCTAACTCTTTGGCTTTGGCATTCATCTCTTTGACAAAGTCAATTCGCGACAGGCCAGTAGACTCAGCTAGAGCTACGGCTGACTGATTGGATGAAGCGAGGAGCATGGCTACCCATAGGTCATAAAAAGATATTGTTTGTCCAGCTGATATAGCTACTTCTGAAGTAGGGTCATTGCCTACATATTCATGGGGGTAATAGATTTGGCCCGGTGTGATGGTAATCATTTTTTGCCAGTCTGGCTTGTGGTCTAGGAGAACTAGGGCAGTCATGAGTTTGGATAGTGAAGCAATAGGCAAGATCTCATCAGAGTATGAGCCAGCTTGATACACGCCGTCACTATAGACAGCATAGGCTACATTATCAAAAGTATAGGAGCTAGTAATCTGTTTGGTAGTAACTGGGATTTTGAGAAGTTCCTTGTTTTTTAACTTAGTGGCTCCTTTAGCAAAAAATTCATAGGCACTTTGGCCGTCTTTAAGATAATATCTGATGCCAGTGGGGTCCACATACCAAGCTTGACCCTGATTTTCTATGGCCAGCAAAAATTGGCCTTTGAACCGATTGGTTAGTTTGGCATTGGATATTTGTTTGGAACCAGGAGTTTTTATCTTGGCCAAATCTTTGTTGCTAATGCCAGTAGATTTTTGTTTTATCAAATCCATGATAGTTTGGCCATCTTTGAGATAATAGCGGGTTTTCTCTTGCGGGTCTATGTACCAGAGGCGGTTGTAGCTTTCAGTCTGCATCGCTACTTTGCCGGCATAGGTTTGTGCCAAAATTGAACTAGCCCCTAAAGCTGAGTAGGGGATAATTAGAAATAATATGAAGATAAATAAAATTAAACGACGCATGACTACAGCATAACATAATTTGTTTAAACGAAAAAGATAAGGCTATTAGCTCTGTCTTTTTGAAATGGCACTATTATAGAGATTAATAAAATCTTCTGTTACTTTGTTGATATCATGATGAGCAACAATAGCCAAGCTCTCTTGGGACATAGACTGATGTAGAACTGGATTTGTAAATAGTTTATAAATAGCTGTGGCTATAGCATCAACATCACCGTGATTAAACAAAAATCCATTTTGTTTGTTATGAACTAGTTCCGGCAAGGCCATGGCATTGGCCGCGATTACGGGTAAGCCAGTAGCCATAGCTTCCATGGTGGATATGCTCTGCAATTCAACGTGTCCCGCCATTATAAAGACATGGGCTAGGGCGTAGAGGCTGGATAATTCTTCGTTACTGACAAAACCAGTAAAAGTGATATTGGACTTTAGGTGCAATTCACACGTCAGCTCTTTTAAGCGGCTCTCCTCAGCGCCAATGCCAGCTAGCACCAGCTGAATCGGGACTTTATTCACTACATTTTTAAAAGCGCGTATGACTGATTCCAGATTTTTATCTTTATCTAGTCGGCCGACAAATAGTAGAATCGGTCGGTCTGGCAATTGGCATCTAATTTTTAATTTTTGGCCATCATTGGACGGATTAAAACGTTTTAAATCTATGCCATTGGAAATAACTTTGACTGGTTTGTTTAATCCTATGCCTTTTAGGTGATTAGCGGCAGTCTGTGTGGGCGTAGTGACGGCATCTAGTAGATTAAAGGTTCGACAAAAATGGGTCCAGCCTAATTTTGTCAGCCGGTTTTTAGCTAGCGCCGGCGCATGCAGATAATGGACTATATTTTCGGGCATAAAATGGTTAGTGCCAACAACTGGTATACCCAG
The DNA here is from genome assembly GCA_023246135.1 of Candidatus Parcubacteria bacterium. Lineage (GTDB taxonomy): Bacteria > Patescibacteriota > Patescibacteriia > UBA1558 > GWA2-36-10 > JAHFJB01. Next base: position 4,166 of record JAHFJB010000029.1, on the reverse strand, counting down.
TTTTTTAGCAATTAGGGCTGATTTTCTGGAAATATAAAAATGGCTTTGGATATGGATTATATCTGGCCTAAAAATTTTTATAGTTTGCTCTATTATGTTTGAGCTGATAAATGGCCAAGCTATACGTATACGCTCCAGTGGCATAGAGCGAATGCCAAATGTTTTGATGTCCCAGTGGACAAAGGTCTCATCATGTATTTTTCGAGAGGGCGCTATCACCAAGACATCGTGATGTCTAAGGTGTAGTTGATAGGCTAGACGCTGAGCAGAGTACGAGGCGCCATTAACATTGGGATAGTAATTATCTGTGGCAATGAGAATCTTCATACTAATTTATTTTTTGGTATTTTTTAATAAAAATAATGTAGGCAGTTATAAAAATAATCAAAACTACAATAGATAAATAGCTTAGATACGAATCAAAAACTTTATAAGCTCGACCAAAATAATAACCCACTAGTATTAAGACAAATGATTTTATAACTGTTGGCAATATATTGGCCATGATGAATTTCCTAAAGGGCAATTTAATAAACCCAGCTGTAAATAATACCATGGTGCCGGCACCATGAGCTATTTTCCCTAATATAAATGTCCGATGCGGACGCCTATGAAAATGACTTTCCAAAGCTTGTATACTCTGGGGGTTGAGACCAATATATTTGGAATATTTACGTACAGTATCTTTGGATCCAAAACGGCCCAAGAGATAATAAAAACAGTCACTGGTTAAGTCACCACAAATTAATACAAAATAAGCTCCCCAAAGATTAATATGACCAGTTGAGGCCAACCAGCCAACAATAATAGTTATAATAGGCCCTTCAATGCCGGCCAAAGGGAAGATAATGAAGTATTTATACTTAAGAAACCAGGGTATAATTTGCTGAAGTGTTATAATCATACGGTACTTATTATAGCATTAATTTAGTAAACAAAAAATGACGAGCATACTGCTCTTCATTTTTTTTGGCTCCGGGAGGGGGATTCGAACCCACGACCAATTGGTTAACAGCCAACTGCTCTACCACTGAGCTATCCCGGAATAAAATTTTTTATTAAATTTTCTTTTTGTATTTTACTCCAGCATTTTATCTGGGCCTCCCTTTTCATTGCTTCTATTTTGGTATCAAATTGTTCCCAATAAACTATTTCGACTGGTCTTCTGTATTTTGTATATTTAGATCCTTGCCCGCTATTATGTTTATATTCTCTATCTTTTAAATTAGTAGTATAACCGGTATAAATTGTTTTATCGGCACAGCGTGCTAAGTATAAGAAGTGTTTTTTCATATTTCAGATAGTGGCCGTCATCTGAATCTGCCAGCTGGCGGAGTTGAGTGGTAGCAGGGGTGGGGATCGAACCCACGACCTCGGGCTTATGAGTCCCACGCTCTAACCAGACTGAGCTACCCTGCCGTATATTTTATTTTTTATGTCGCTTAGTTCTTTCTATCTCATGCCCTTCGACTCACTCCGTTCGCTCAGGACACTCGATTCTATGAAGAGTATCGGTCGGAGGTGCTGATAAGCACCGCAGACCACGAGTGAGAATTTTGCGAAGCAAAAGGTGAATCGAGTGGTAGCGGGGGCCGGACTCGAACCGGCGACCTCCAGGTTATGGGCCTGGCGAGCTGCCAACTGCTCTACCCCGCGTTATAAAAAAATAAATATGGTCGGGGTGAGAGGACTTGCCACCGCCTTTGGCGGGGTCCCGCTTCGCGGGAAACCTCTTACAACACCCCTCTATAAACTCCTGAATAAATTATTGGTCGGGGTGGCGAGACTTGAACTCGCGGCCTCACGCACCCCATGCGTGCGCGCTAGCCAACTGCGCCACACCCCGTGAATTTTGATTTTGGTTATGTTATGTGGTGGACCCAAGGAGACTTGAACTCCTGACCTCTTCCATGCCATGGAAGCGTTCTAGCCAACTGAACTATGGGCCCTAAGTTGCAAAGGTTATGATGGTGGGCGTGGAGGGAGTTGAACCCACACGGCCTTGCGGCCACTGGATTTTGAGTCCAGCGCGTCTGCCAATTTCACCACACGCCCCTATATTTCAGCTTACAATAAACAAGCATGATTTTACAACATAATTTATATTTCGTCAATGTTTGATTATTGACATACATATGATTTTGGGGTATAAGAATATTGAGTATGCACCCTCCAGTGGCAGGATTGCCACATTCATCGTCTAGCCGAAAGGATTCGATATGGCGAAAAAACCCACCTTGTTCGGTGCTCGTTGCGCCCGTTGTGGCGCTTACGTAGACGAGGCCGGCATCTGCTCAGTCTGCAAGTTCGATTACAGCATCGGGGTCGAGACGTCGGGTCTGTGCCTGGTCGAGCCGACGTCGGCTGTTCAGAAAGAGGAACCTTTCCTCTGGGGCAATGATCGTTGTAGTTGCAACGGCAACGTCAACCCTAAGACTGGTCAGTGTTACCGCTGCTTCGAGTACCCCAAGCCGCGTTCATTGCAGGATGACGGTCCGCCGCCCGCCGCGTAGCCTGGCCAGAAGTAGCCAGGTGGTCAGTTCGGAGCCGGTGCGCATCAGCGTGCCGGCTCTATTTTTATTTACAATTTTTTTGACTTTGAGATTATTTATCAGTAGTGATACAATTTATATATGGAAAAGCTACAAATATTATCTTTCAATGTTAATGGCATCCGGGCTATTAGTCAAAAAGGTTTTGGTGATTTTTTGAAAAAGCAAGAGCCAGATATTTTGTGTTTGCAGGAAATAAAAATTTCTGATGCCAAGCGGGTCCAAACTGAATTTGATTTTGCTAGTTATGAGGAGTATTGGAATTCTGCCGAGCGGCCGGGTTATAGTGGTACGGCTATTTTGGTAAAGCAGGGGATAAGAGTCAAGGCTCTGCCAAAATTAGATTGGGACAATGAAGGTCGTGTTCAGGTTATAGATATTGGTAAATATTATTTGGCCAATATTTATTTTCCCAATGCCAATCATGAACTTTCGCGCTTGAGTTTTAAGATGAAATTCAATGATCAACTTTTAAAATATTTTAAAAAATTAAATACCAAAAAATCACTAATAGTTTGCGGTGATTACAATGTGGCCCATGAAGAGATAGATTTAGCTCGCCCCAAAGATAATATTGGTAGCCCTGGCTTTACTGTTGAGGAACGGTCTTGGATGACAAAGTTTTTGAAGAGTGGTTTTAAAGACACTTTCCGTGAATTACACTCAGAAAAGATTCAATATTCTTGGTGGAGCTATCGGAGCGGTGCCCGACCTAGAAACATCGGCTGGCGTATCGATTATTTTTGTGTGTCTGAGAGAATTTTAAAAAAAGTAGACAAGGCCTTTATATTAGATAATGTCATGGGTTCAGACCATTGCCCAGTTGGTATAGAGATATTAATTTGATATACTTAAGTATATCAAAAGTATTATATTATTAATATATAAGTATATGTCTAAATATAAACTATTTTTCATATTGCTCTTCCTTAGCCTTAGTCTAACAGGAGCTATATATATTACTAACAAAGCTCTAGCAGCCCCTTCTCTCTCTACTCGCCTTCAAGGCTATATACTTCTTCAAGTAGAGGATAATGGTGAAGCTTGGTATGTCATACCCAAAGATGGTCAAAGGGTATACATGCAAAATGGCACTGTAGCCTACCAAATAATGAGATATCTCTCCTTAGGTATTACAGATGCAGATTTAGCTAAGATACCAGTAGGTATAGAACAAAGATTCAATGACCAAGATACAGATAATGATGGCCTCTCAGATAGGCTAGAAGAAGGACTAGGTACTAGCCCTAGCAAAGCAGATACAGATAATGATTCTTTCTCTGATGGCCAAGAAATAAGCTCTAACCATAACCCTCTAGGCACAGGCACTTTAAGTTATGATACAACCCTAATTAACAGATTAAAGGGCTATATACTCCTTCAAGTAGATAAACAAGGCCAAGCTTGGTATCTTAACCCTAAAGATGGTAAGAGATACTATATGAGAGATGGGGACGCAGCTTACCAGATAATGAGATACCTTTCTTTAGGTATTACTAATCAAAACCTTAGTCAAATAAAGGTATCTTCTAGAACCTTTGGTGTTAATACTACTCCTCCTAGCTCTAACCCACCTTCTACTACTCCACCAAGTAATACTCCTACCTCAACACC
>JAHFJB010000028.1 GCA_023246135.1 Candidatus Parcubacteria bacterium | reverse complement strand
CATCCGCGCTCGGACGCAGTGTATCGTCAGGACTGACGGTAAGCGTGCCTTCATGGTTCACGGCGAGGTCGTCGTGACCATCAAGCCTGGGCCGAACGGGATCGAGCGGTACTTCGACTTCACCGACGCCCATGGCTACCGCCATGGGCTCTGGGCCAGCGAGGTCCTCTACATCGACCTCCGAGCGGAGTCCTAGACGGCCTACGGCGGGCCGCGCATCTCAAGGGGACCGAAAGGACCCCGCACTTGAACTGCCTATCAGGCGGCGATTGGTGCGGGGTCCTTCAACTTTTTATTTATGATTTTTTATTTTCCGTAAACTTCTTTAACTAGATCTTGGTCTTTGTTAGAATTTTTTAGGTATTGTAGATTAAGATTTCTGACTGCTTCGCAGGTCTTTTTTTGCTCAGTTAGATTTTGTTTATCCAGCATGGCAATAAAAGCTTCAAAGTCTTTGATAAAACAATGACCACCTGCTCCACGACCGCCTGGCTGTTCAATACCAGGCCGACCTTGGTGGATAACACTTAGGTGAGTAGAGCCAATGCGCGGATCAGCGGCTAGCGCTTCTTTGATAGCTTCAAAATCTAGATTATCTTTGGCGATTAAATCATAGAAGATATTCATAAACACAACCTTGAAATAAAACCAACAGTTGCCACCATATTTGATCATCTCAGCGTTTTCCGCTCTAGTTATAAGGTGGTAAGGCGCAACTGGTAGGGTAGAGATTACTATTTCGGCTTTTTTTACTAAATCTTGATTATCAGCATCAATGATACCAACGATATTGCGGTTAGGATGACGGGCATCTTCGGCAGCAGTTTTTTCTGTTAAGAATTCCGGGGAATGCATGACAATTATATCAGGGTAGAGGCCCTGCATTTTTCGGGTAGTGCCCATCTGCATTGTTGATTTTATAATAGCAGTTTTGCCCTGGCCAACTAATTTTAATACTTCAATGAGAGCACTATCATCAAAACCCTGTGGTGTAGTTGGTGTGGGTACTGCAATAAAAACTAAATCACAGGTTGCGATTAAATCTTTATTATCTTTATATTCACTCCGGTTATACCTAATAACCTCATAGCCACGTTCCTCAAAGTCATCGGAATAATTTTTACCAATAAACCCCTGACCGATAAAACCAATCTTTATCTCTTTGCCCATCGTAGTAGTATTATATTTTTTAACTGTTTACTATTATACACCAATGATTTCCCTCTAGTCCAGTCTTTTAAGACCAGATTACAGCTTGACAGAAAATAATAAATATAGTAATATTGAGCCCGTTATCCATTGATTAATTATTAAGATTTATTGTTTAAATGTTAACCATCAGATTGTCACGGGTAGGCCGAACTAAACAGCCTTTTTACCGTATTATAATTTCCGAAAAGACCAAAGACACTTGGGGTGATAGTTTGGAGATTTTGGGTTCTTATAATCCACGCAGCAAAGAGTTTGTTGCCAAAAAAGAGCGCATTGCCCACTGGTTATCCAAAGGCGCTCAAACTTCAGCCACTATCCACAACTTGTTTATCAAGCAAGGTTTAATCACTGGCAAGCCAGTTAAGGTAGTGTCTATTACTAAAAAAAGAAAAGAAGCAATGGCCAAAAAAGCTGCTGCTAAAAATCCAACTCCAGCACCAGAGGCAGTGGTAGAACCGACAGTAGAAACTCCAGTCGCTCCGGCTACTCCTGCTGAGGAAGTAAAAGAATAATTTTTTAAATAAGTTTGACGTTCATTATAAATAATTGTATACTTTTTAAGTTATTCTGTTTTAATAAAGAATAACCATTGTAGAAGATAATTAACCAACAAAGAAATGCAAGACAAGGAATTTTTAGAAACAGTTGTTAAGGCTCTAGTCGATAAACCAGAAGATGTCGTTATTGAAAGAAATATCGACGAAAGAGGCGTTCTTTTGACCCTGAAGGTCAACCCAGAAGAAATGGGCAAGATCATTGGTAAACAAGGTCAGACAGCTCGCGCTTTGCGCACACTTCTAAGAATTATTGGTAATAAAAATAATTCTTATGTCAACCTCAAAGTTTACGAACCAGAAAAAGAGGGTGGAGTAAGAGCTCCTAGAACAGAATCTTCAACACCAAGAGTTGAAAGTAATGATTCTGACGTAGATGATTTGAAATTATAAGTTATTTTATAAATTGAAAAGAAAAACCCGCAAACGCGGGTTTTTCTTTTTTGAAGATTTGTAGTATAAATATAGTATGAGCCTGGTTAGAAATTTATTCCAACGGGGCTTATGCTAAATAAGGTGAAAAATATAACATAAATTTTATTTTATGGAAGAAAAAAAGCAAAAGAGAATCTCTAAGGGAGTGAGGTTTGAAATACTCACAATTTTTCCTGAAAGCTTAGATAGTTATTTTAATTCTTCAATTTTGAAGCGGGCACAGGACAAAAAGCTGATTGATATCCGCATGCATGATATCCGCGTGGCCGCTACGGACAAAAGAAAAACTGTTGATGACACACCTTACGGCGGTGGTCCGGGCATGGTTATAAAGATTGAACCGGTTTATAAGACTTTAAAGAAAATATATCCCGCTACGCGGGACAAAATTAAAAATAAAAAAACGCGAGTGATTTTGCTTACGCCGCGTGGCGCTACTTTAGATCAAAATAAAGTAAAACAATTAGCCAAATATAAACGACTGATCCTAATTGCGGGGCACTATGAAGCCATTGACGCCCGCATAGATAAGTTCATTGATGAGAAAATTTCACTAGGCAATTTTGTGCTTACTGGTGGCGAATTAGCGGCCGCTTGTGTAGTTGATAGCGTATCCAGATTGGTCAAGGGTGTGGTTGGCAAAGAAGCTTCAGTCCAAGACGAGTCTTTTGGCGTCTATGATAAGCAGAAAAAAAAGTTTAATATTGAATACCCTCAGTATACTCGGCCAGATGATTTCAAAGGTCTCAAAGTGCCTAAGGTTTTGCTTTCGGGCAATCATAAGCTCATCAAAGAATGGCGAGCCAAACAGACCAAATACAGGACTTGACCCGCCTACGCCAAGGCTTTGGCGGGCGAGACAATAATCTTAAAGTGTTAACGAATAATAGGTTTTGAGACGAGGTCAAATTTGAGTATACAAACCCCTTGACAAACTTTCAAATTTAGTCTAATATACTGAGGCATTAATAACCATAAAAACTTTCGTAGCTGATTGAAAAATTTATAGAGTTGCCTTGAAGGAAAGACAGGAGCGTCTAAGATTTTTAGACCCTGCTGTTTTTTCTTGAATTTTATTTACCGAAATCCTAGTTGTTTGACAATTGCATACGGATTAAATAGAATTTTTTAATGATTTAGAAGTGATAAGCTTTTAGTCAATTTCTTAACATTTTATTTTATTGAGCCTTTTTTGGCTCAAATTCTAGTTTTTACTAAGAGTTTGATCCTGGCTCAGGGTGAACGCTGGCGGCATGGCTAAGGCATGCAAGTCGAACGTGTCTCGCAAGAGATGCGTGGCAGACGGGAGAGTAACACATTGGTAATCTGCCTCTATCTTGGGTATAACCCGGAGAAATCTGGGATAATCCCCAATAGTCATGGGGGGACATATGTCATTCCCATGTAAAGTTCCGACGGATAGAGAGGAGCCTATGGCCCATCAGCTTGTTGGTAGGGTAATGGCCTACCAAGGCTACGACGGGTAGCAGGTGTGAGAGCATGACCTGCCCCACTGGGACTGAGACACTGCCCAGACTCCTACGGGAGGCTGCAGTCACGAATCTTCCTCAATGGGCGAAAGCCTGAAGGAGCAATGCCGCGTGATCGATGAAGCTCTTCGGAGTGTAAAGATCTTTTATCAGGGACGAATTTTGACGGTACCTGAAGAATAAGTCACTGCTAACTTCGTGCCAGCAGCAGCGGTAATACGAAGGTGGCAAGCGTTACCCGGATTGATTGGGCGTAAAGAGTTCGTAGACGGTTTAAAAAGTTCTTGGTCAAATCTTGAGGCTCAACTTCAAGACTGCTAAGAAGACTTTTAGACTAGAGACTGGAAGAGGCAAGCGGAATTGCCGGTGTAGTAGTAAAATGCGTTGATATCGGCAGGAACACCAAAAGCGAAGGCAGCTTGCTAGTACAGTTCTGACGTTCAGGAACGAAAGCGTGGGTAGCGAATGGGATTAGATACCCCAGTAGTCCACGCTGTAAACTATGGGTACTAAGCATTGGGAGTATCGACCCTTTCAGTGCTGTTTAACTAAGCTAACGCCTTAAGTACCCCGCCTGGGAAGTACGGCCGCAAGGCTAAAACTCAAAGGAATTGACGGGAGCCCGCACAAGCGGTGGAGCATGTGGTTTAATTCGACAATAAGCGAGGAACCTTACCCAGACTTGACATATAGCTGCACGCTCTAGGAAACTAGAGCTCCTTCGAGGGTGCTATACAGGTGCTGCATGGTTGTCGTCAGCTCGTGTCGTGAGATGTTGGGTTAAGTCCCTTAACGAGCGCAACCCTTGTCCTGTGTTAAATGATCATAGGAGACTGCCCCGGTTTAACGGGGAGGAAGGCGAGGATGACGTCAAATCAGCATGGCTCTTACGTCTGGGGCCACACACGTGCTACAATGGCCAGTACAATGAGTCGCAAAGCCGCAAGGCGAAGCCAATCTCATCAAAACTGGTCTCAGTTCGGATTGAGGTCTGCAACTCGACCTCATGAAGCTGGAATCGCTAGTAAACGCCGATCAGCTACGCGGCGTTGAATACGTTCTCGGGCTTTGTACACACCGCCCGTCACACCAAGAGAGTCGGTAGCACCCGAAGGCTGACATTAGTTGGACTAAGGTGAGACCGGTGATAGGGGTGAAGTCGTAACAAGGCATCCGTAGCGGAAGCTGTGGATGGATCACCTCCTTTCTAAGGAGTATAACAGCAATGGCGCTCATGTCATTGCTAATAGTCGATTTCAATTGGTTAATCACCAGTTGAAAAATTGATTAAAAGCTGTCACTTCTAAGTTATTAAAAAATAGAATCCCCTGAAGGGGGGATTTTTTGTGTTAGGAAAAAATTTAGGCCACGCTCAACGCGGCCTAGTTTAAATAATAGTAATTATTCCCTTGTTGGCGTCTACCTCTACCATGTCGCCGTCTTTTAAGACACTGGTGGCTGTTTTGGTGCCGACTACGCAAGGAATTTTTAGTTCGCGTGCAACAATAGCGGCGTGGCTGATAATGCCTCCCTCGTTGGTGACAAAGGCCTTGGCGATTTTCATGGCGGGCAGATAATTAGGATGGGTGGTATTGGCAACTAAGATTTGTCCCGGCTTAAAATTTTTCAAGTCATGGTGACTATTTATGACCTTGACCACACCGCGAACTTTGCCGGACTGAGCCACTGTGCCTTTGACAGTTTTATTTTTGGATTGGCTGGTAATTTTATTTATGATTGTTAGATATTTTTTAGGAATTTTTTTATCAATGACTTGAATACCCAATCCGGTTTTGTCCGGGATAACAATTAGCGGATGTTCTTTTCTATGGGCGATTTTTTCTCGGGGGAATTTACCGATTGTTAAGACTTTTTTAATTTCCGCATTGGTTAAATAGCCCAGATCAGATAGGTTTATTTTATGCATAGTTGCAATTTTTTCAAAAAGAAACAACCAATAAAAGCAAAAAGCTCGGCGCAAATCATCACGCCAATCTTTGAAGAAGAACATGTAGGGAGCCATATCCAAAAAAACTTTTTCTTGCGGGTTGGGTTTTAGTAATTTTTTTACCAATGCCGGAGAATACTTTTTTATTATATTTTTATCTTTATTATTTATTGCTAAACCCTTAAACCATTTTTTATCTATGGGGCTATGCCAAATCGCCGACCAGCTTCTCAGGTACTGATACTCATTCACTAACTTGTCTAAGCTATAACCATTCGCCACCTTTTTTTGGATTTGATGTAGAGCGGTTTCTTTCCAAGGGGTGCAAGCCGAACTGATGATGTTGTCCACTTGGTTGCCCAGCCGGTTACGGATGATGAGATCATCTATAAGATCATTAAAATCATTTTGCCAGGCTTCAATGGCTAACCAAGAAGTGATGCTATAAATATGGTTTATCCGTTCAAATTGTTGGCTAAACTGATGATAAGCTTTTGACAACTTATTAGAGGAGTCATTTGTGGCTAATTGTTTTTCCCAATATTTAGTGGTAGCTTTAATCTCTTTAAAGAGGACTTGA
>JAHFJB010000027.1 GCA_023246135.1 Candidatus Parcubacteria bacterium | reverse complement strand
GTTTGGTTGATGTTTCTCAAGACGTAGTGGTTCTAGAAGAAGATTGTGAAGATACGGAAGGTTTGATTATAACCAAGAAAGAAAGTGAAGCTATAAACGAGCATTTGGTTGATCGTGTTATTGGCCGAGTAATTTTGGATGATATTAAAGATCCTAAAACTAAAAAAGTTTTGGTCAAGAAAGGGACTCTGGTTACTAAAGAGTTGTCCGAACACATCATCAAGGCTGACCCAGAGCAGATAAAAATTAGGGCAGTCTTGAGCTGTAAAGCTGTCCGTGGAATTTGTCAAAAATGTTATGGTTATGATTTGGGTTATAATCAATTGGTCAGGATTGGTACGGCGGTTGGTATTGTCGCCGCGCAAAGTATCGGCGAACCAGGCACACAGTTGACTATGCGGACCTTTCATACTGGTGGTGTGGCCGAAGGTGATATCACTCAAGGTTTGCCTCGTGTTGAAGAATTGTTTGAAGCTCGTCCGCCAAAGCGTAAAGCTATTTTGGCACCAGTCTCGGGAATTGTTAGTATGAAAGATGACCAGAAGCTGATCAGCAAAGAACAGCGGCTTATTAAAATCATGCCTCAGAAGACCAGAATAGAGGCGTATGATTTAGATGAAGAAGCAGAACTAAAAGTTAAAAATGGTCAAGAAGTTGAGGGTGACCAAGTGTTATTTGTTTTTAATAATGAGAAGGTGCGTACTAATTTGAGTGGTTTAGTGAAAATCAGCAATGATAAATTGCAGGTTATCAGCAAAGAGAATACACCTCAAGAAGTTTTAGTGCCAGCCGGCTATACTTTGTGGGTCAAGGATAAAGATATCGTTGATGAGGGTCAGCAGCTTACAGAAGGTAGTGTTGATTTGCAGGAGCTTTATCGTTTACAGGACAAGTTGGCCGTACAAAGATATATTATTCGCGAGATTAAGCATATATATTCTTCTCAGGGCCAGAACCTAAATGATAAGCATGTGGAATTAATTGTTCGTCAGATGTTTTCTCGCATGTTTATAAAAGAGGTGGGTAATACAGATCTTTTGCCGGGCGAAGTTATTACCGCTACTCAATTTAAAGAAGCTAATATTCATACCAAAGGAGATTCGGCCACTGGTGATGTTCTACTCTTAGGCATTACCAAGGCAGCGTTGACCTCGGATTCGTTTTTGTCAGCGGCCTCTTTTCAAGAAACAGCCAGAGTTTTGATTGATGCTGCTATCTCCGGTAGAATTGACCATTTGCGTGGCCTTAAAGAAAATGTGATCATTGGTAAAAAGATTCCGGCCGGCACTGGTTTTAACAAAAAATAAAGAGTAATTACACTAAAAAAGCCCCGTATTTTAGGGGGCTTTTTTAATTTGTGGAAACGTTTATTTTTATTATTAGATGTGATAAAATATAGACAATCTAAGCTAAAAATAGGCTAATTATATAGGCATGTCTAAAAAAAGAAAAAAAGATTTATACCCAGAGGAAGAGAGTGTTTGGTCGCTAAATCCCGAAACTAAAGGTGCAATTTTCACGGTCCTTGTTTTTGTTTTAGCATTTTTAAGTATCTTAGCCATGTTTGATTTAGCTGGTGCTTTTGGCCAGCTTCTTAACTTTGCCCTGTCTTATGCTTTTGGCTGGGCCAATTGGTTATTTATAATACTGTTGCTTTTTTGTGGTTATGTTTTGATAAGAAGCGGATATCGCATCAAAGGTGTGACTTATGCTGGGCTAGCTACTATCTTAATATCAGTCAGTGGCTTGTTTAATTTTTTTGTTAGAGAATTTACCTTTTCAGAAATCAGCCAGTCTGGTCGCGGCGGCGGTGCCTTGGGCTATGGCATTGGCCTTGGTCTGGAAAAATTATTAGGATTTTGGGGGAGCTTAGTTGTTTTCATAGCTCTGTTTTTAATTGGAGTTTTTTTAGCCTTTAATACTTCTTTTAAAGGCATGGCTGATAGAGCTAAGTCACTGGGAATTTTAAAGGAAAAGATTTTGCCAGTTGATGATGATTATTCTGAAGACAATGAAGAAGACACCAAAGAATTTGAGCCAGAATTATCAGAAGAGGAAACGCCCTTTGTTAAAGAACCGGCTCTGGTCAAAGTTGACGACAAGGACAATGAAGTCGTAGATTTGGAATTAGCTGAAAAAATTCCAGTGCGTCGGGTACCACGTAAGATTATTGTGCCTTTGGAATTATTGGAAAGGTCAAATTCTAAACCAGATTCTGGAGACATCAATGCTAACATGAATAAAATTCAGAAAACTTTTGAAAATTTTGGCATTGATGTGGCCATGGGCGAGGTTAATGTCGGCCCAACTGTGACTCAGTATACGCTACGTCCTGCTGAAGGCGTACGTTTGGCTCAAATGCTTACTTTACAAAATGATTTAGCTTTATCTTTAGCGGCCCATCCTTTGCGCATGGAAGCACCCATACCCGGTAAATCTTTAGTGGGTATTGAGGTACCAAATCAGACAGTATCAATGGTTAAACTCAGGGATATTCTGGATAGCCCAGCTTATGCTAAGCGTAAAAATAATCTCTATATTGCTTTGGGCAAAGATGTTACTGGTAAAGCCAACTTAGCCAATTTGGCAGATATGCCGCACTTACTCATTGCCGGAGCTACTGGTTCTGGCAAATCAGTCTGTGTTAATAATATTATTTTGAGTTTGATTTATGAGAATTCTCCCGATGAATTAAAATTTATTTTGATTGATCCTAAGCGGGTAGAATTGTCGGCCTATAATGGCATGCCTCATTTGTTGACACCCGTTATCAATGATACTGATAAAATTATAAATGCTCTGCGTTGGGTAGTCAAAGAAATGCATGAGCGTTACAAATTACTTCAAGCTTCAGGCAAAAGAAATATAGATAGTTATAATAAAGCGGTGATTGTTAATCGTTTGCCCTATATCATTGTAGTAGTTGATGAGTTTGCCGCCCTTATGTCTTTGGCCTCCAAGGAAGTAGAGGCAGCCATTGTTAGTTTGGCTCAAATGGCTCGGGCTGTGGGCATTCACCTAGTTTTAGCTACTCAGCGCCCATCGGTCGATGTGATTACTGGGCTCATTAAAGCCAACATCACTTCTAGAATTGCTTTTGCAGTAGCCTCTTCTATGGATTCGCGCACTATCATTGATACCTCTGGTGCAGAAAAACTATTAGGTAAAGGTGATATGTTGTTTATGACCTCAGAAGAGTCCAAGCCACGACGCATTCAGGGTGCTTATGTTTCTGATGAAGAAATTGCGGCTATAGTAGCTTTTATAAAAGATAAAGCTGAACCAGAATATAATGAGGCTATTACTGAAAAAACCAGTTCTGGCCCAGTGGCTGGTTTTGGCGGAGAAAGATTTGAAGATGAATTGGCCATGGAAGCTAAAGACATAGTCCTTAAAGCTGGTAAGGCTTCAGCCACTCTGCTACAACGAAGACTGAGGATTGGCTATGCCCGGGCGGCTCGGTTATTAGATATTTTAGAGGAGATGGGTGTAGTTGGACAAGCTGAAGGATCAAAGCCTAGAGAAGTTTTGATTTCTCGGGAGGATTTAGAGGAGAATTTTTCCTCAGCACTAGATGAGAGTGAGGTTGATGAAGAAGATTTTGGAGTCAGTGCCAGTGAGGGGGAAGCCAACTTTGATAGTGATGAGGCGGCCGCTGACGAGGAAGATGAGCGTCGTTACTAGGATTTATTATGGCTAGTTTTAAACAAAAGAAAATAAGCAAGGGCCAGACTTTAGCTGACAAGCTCAACAAGGCCCGCCTATCTCAGGATCTAGAGTGGGAAGAAATTCATAAGGCTACTAATATACAAATAAAGTATCTTCAAGCTTTAGAAAATGGCGATTACAATGAATTGCCTGGCGATATTTACGCCAAGGCCTGGATTAAGGTTTATGGTGAATTTTTGGGTCTGCCCAGCAAGGAGTTATTAGTTGATTACAAGATAGAAAAAGCTTTGGGTGATAGGATTAGCAAAATTGATAATCCACAACCTATTAATAAACCAAATAGTTTTCATATCTTAAAACCAAAAGTCATCAAAGCGTCACTTATTAGTATTTTGATTTTTATTTTTTTGGGATATCTAGGTTGGGAAATAAATAATATTATTGCTCCGCCAGAAGTGGACGTTTGGGAACCAAATAATAATTTTAAAACCACTGATAGTAGTATAATGGTGCGAGGTCGTACTAAAGCCGAGGTACAACTGACTATAAACAATGAATTAGTACTTTTAGATAAAGATGGTAATTTTAGTCAGACTGTCAATCTAGTATCTGGCTTGAATAATTTGCAAATTAGTGCTAAAAAGAAGCATAGTCAGGCAAATAATTTGGAATTGGTTATTTTAAGGGAAGTTTTACAATAGTTAATTAAATATAGCAAGCCAGGCAGGCGAGTTTGCTTAAGAAAAGGGAAAACACTATGGCTAAAGAAAAAAAGGATATGGACAGACTTAGCCCCGGAGCTAAAAGTGCCATTGAGCAGATTAGAAGTCGCTTTGGCGAGGGCTCTATCATGAATTTAGGCGACGCCAAGGCCATGAACGTGGAGGTAGTTAGCACTGGCTGCTTATCTTTAGATATTGCTTTGGGGGTAGGAGGCATTCCTAAGGGCAGAATTATTGAGATCTATGGACCAGAGGCCTCTGGTAAGACTACTTTGGCTCAGCACATTGTGGCTGAAGCTCAGCGGCAGGGTATGGTGGCCGCTTTTGTTGATGCTGAACATGCTCTGGATCCAGATTACGCCAAGCGTATTGGGGTTGATATTGATAATTTACTCATTTCCCAGCCTGATACTGGTGAACAAGCACTGGAGATTACTGAAACCCTGGTCCGCTCTGGTGGCGTCGGTGTAGTGGTAATTGATTCAGTGGCTGCCTTAGTGCCTAAAGCAGAGATTGAAGGAGAAATGGGTGATTCTCATATGGGACTTCAGGCTCGTCTTATGAGTCAGGCCCTAAGAAAACTAGCGGGCATTGTTAATAAAAGCCAGACCATTGTAATTTTTATTAATCAAATTAGGATGAAGATTGGGGTATTTTTTGGTAATCCAGAAACTACTACTGGCGGTAATGCGTTAAAGTTTTATTCATCAGTAAGAATTGAAGTTCGTCGCGCCGCTCAAATAAAACAGGGAGAAAAAATTATTGGCAATCAAGTCAAAGCCAAGGTGGTCAAAAATAAAGTAGCGGCGCCATTTAAGAGTGCTACTTTTGATATTATGTACAATGAAGGTATTTCTCGGGGCGGTGATGTTTTGGATACAGCTTTGATTTTTGGAGTAGTTACCAAGTCCGGCAATTCTTATTCATTTGGCGAGGCTAAGTTGGGAGTTGGTAGAGAAAATGCCAAAGCCTATCTTAGGAGCAATCCAGACTTGATCAAGCAAATCAAAGATAAGGTTTGGGAAGATTATAAATCCAAAGAAGAATAGTATTATTGAAAACCCAGCCCTTGGTAAAGGGCTGGGTTGTTTTATTTAACTTTACTTAGTATAATTTGCTTATGTCAGTAGTCAATAAGATATTTACCAACACTCTGTGGCAAGTGATTTTCCGTTTTATTAATATTTTGATTGGAGTTTTTAGTTTAGCCATAATTACTCGCATTTTAGGGCAAACCGGCTTTGGTTTTTATACCACCATTTTTGCCTTTGTGCAGATTTTCATGATTATTGCTGATTTAGGCTTGTATTTGACGCTTCTAAGAGAAGTGTCAGCGGCTCATGATCGTCAAGCAGAAAATCGGGCTACTAACAATATTTTTACTATTCGCCTTATTGCTTCGCTAGTAGTTTTGATTCTGATACCACTCACTATCCAGTTTTTTCCTTATGACCCAGTAGTTAAAAACGGTGTTTTGTATTTTATGCTGGTTTTCTTTTTTCAGAGTTTTATTTCTACGCTGACAGCAGTTTTTTCCAAAAAATTAGCCATGCCCAAAGTGGCTATTGTGGACTTTGTCAGCAAAGCTCTGTACGTGTTCGCTTTAGTTTATTTATTTAAATCAGGTGCGCATTTGAATCAAATCTTACTTTATAATTGCTTAACGCAATTTTTTGCCTTGATTTTACTCTTAGTTTTTTTGAAAAAATATATTGATTTAAAATTAGCTTGGGATTTTGAGTACTGGCGAGAAATTTTTCATAGTACTTGGCCCTTAGCCCTGACCGTGGTCTTGAATCTTTTGTATTTTAAAGCGGACACCCTAGTTTTATCTATTTATAGATCGCCAGCCGAAGTTGGTCTTTATGGAGCGCCTTACCGTATTTTGGAAGCAATATCTTCTTTCCCTCACATGTTTATGAGTTTAATTTTACCGTTATTTACGGCGGCGTGGTTAAATAAGGACAGGCCTCGTCTAAAACAAATTTTTCAACACAGCTTTGATTTTTTT
>JAHFJB010000026.1:4381-6406 GCA_023246135.1 Candidatus Parcubacteria bacterium | reverse complement strand
AACTACTAATTTGTTATTAGAATCTTTCTGCAGATAATAGCCCGTATCAGTGCCTGCCGTCTTGTCGGGATCAAGCGGTAATTGCGGCAAGAACTCTGTCAAAAAATGGCTGTCGGCCTTGAGGCAATACTCGCTACTAGATCCACAAGTTAGCAAAGACTCGCCTTGAGTTTCACAAAAAACTTTTTTGGCTGTTGTCACTCCACCTAATATAGGCAATACTCCGCCGTTATTATTAGCATAATCATTTATGGCATTGGCAATAATCAAAATATCATGACGACGCCTCTCATCTTTAGCTTTGCCGATTTTACTGACCGGATCAATCCAAATAAAAGCGGCTGTTCCTAAAATAAGAATAATAGCCACAGTAATTATCAGCTGGACTAGAGTTAAACCGCTTTGTGACTCGTATCTAGTCATTAACTAAACTCTTTTAATAATTTATTTATGTTTCTCGCCGTAAGCTGACGCCGCGCCAGGGCTAGGCCTTTGAGTTGAGGTAGATTATCTTCATAAGTATCGCGTGGTTTTTGATAAAAAATGCCATAAGGAATTTTTTTACCCCAAATTAAGCTTTGTTTGTAGGCGGCTTCAAAATTATCGTGTCTATAAGTCTTGTCTTCGTCCAGATTATACAAACGATCCAAATACCACGGAAAAGTATTCACATTATTAAAAGTGACACAGGGTTGAAAAACATCCACCAAAGAAAATCCCTGGTGGCTAATGGCGGCTTTAAACAAATCTTTCAAGTGATCAGCCTTGCCGGAAAATCCTCTAGAAACAAAAGTGCAACCGGCTGACAAAGCCAAGGCCATAGGATTAAGTGGCTCTTCAATTAGCCCATTGGGCGTGGATTTAGTTGGTGTGCCTTTGCTAGTGGTTGGTGCAGCTTGACCAGTAGTCAGGCTATAGCGCTGATTATCATGGACAACGTAGGTAATATTTGTATTGCCACGTATAGCCTGAATAAAATGATTAAGGCCTTCGCCGTAACCATCGCCATCGCCAGCCATAACAATCACAGTCAAGTCTTTGTTGGCCAACTTGGCACCGACAGCGCTAGGCACAGCGCGGCCATGTAAAGAATGCCAAGCATAGGTTTTTAAAAAATTCACTCCATTACCGCTACAACCAATGCCATAAAATATCAAAACGTTTTCTGGTTTGAGATTGAGCTCAACTAAGGCTTTTTTCATGGCTATCAAAATACCAAAATTGCCACAGCCTGGACACCAAGTTGGTTTATAGCTAGTAGTAAAATCTTGTTCCGTCATATTTAAAATTTATTTAAAGCATTAATTATATCTTCTCTAAAAAATGGCCGGCCATCACTCTTGAGTAATCTATTGCTGAGCATTATACCTGTTTCCTGAGCAATCAAATTAGCCAGTTGGCCATTGCTATTATTTTCAATCACCAAAACACTGCTAGGATCCTTCAGCATTTTTTTGGTAAATTCCTTGGCTAAGGGCCAGATATATTGGTATTGGATTATTTTTATTTTCTTTTTAATCTTATCATCCAAGTGACTATAGGCATCCAAAACCACTCCTTTAGTGGAGCCCCAAAGCACTATTGTTTTTTTGGCCTTTGGTTCACCATAAACCAAGGGGTCGGGCATAGTTTTATAAAATGTATCTAATTTTTTCTGTCGCTTGGACATTTGCTCATTGCGATTTGCTGAGGACTCTTCAGAAAAACCATAAGCATCGTGCTCATCACTGTTGGCAATATACAGTCCCCCCAAAGTGCCTGGCAAAGCCCGCGGTGAAATGCCATCACTAGTTAACCGGTAGCGGCGATAATTTTTCATAGCTTTAAGTTGCGCCGCCGAGAGTAGTTTGCCTCTATCAATTTTTATTTTACTATCCAAAAATCTCTTAACTGTACTATTGCCTTCGGCTATCAGCTTATCAGATAAGACAATAACCGGCATTTGATAAATTTCTGCCCAGTTAAGAGCCTGAGCGCCAATAGTATAAGCTTCGCTAGCATCGCCGGGAGCTATAATAATCCTAG
>JAHFJB010000026.1:0-4371 GCA_023246135.1 Candidatus Parcubacteria bacterium | reverse complement strand
ATGAAGCATAAACTGCAAATCACCTTGCTCAGTCCAAGTCGGCAGACCAGTAGCTGGCCCAGGCCGCTGTACTTCTACAATCACCAGTGGCGTCTCAGTGATAGCGGCTAAGCCCAAACTCTCGGTCATCAGAGAAAAACCGCCACCCGAAGTAGCCACCATAGCTCGGGCCCCAACATGAGCTGCGCCCAAAGCCATATTAATAACCGCAATCTCATCTTCGGCATGTTTCACCACCAAACCAGTAGTCTCAGCAATGCCCGCCAAATAATGTAAGATGGAAGATGACGGCGTCATGGGATAAGCTACAAAAAAATTAAGGCCAGCGGTAATAGCCCCCAAGGCCAAAGATTCATTGGCTGTAATCAAAATATTATCTTTGGCTGGCAGCGTTGGTAGCTGACAGATAAATTGTCCCGCCAAATTCTTTTTTACCCAATCAAAACCGGCTGTCAAAGCTTTGATATTGTTAGCAACCACGACCTCCCCTTTTTTGCAAAAAATCTCAGTCACTGCTTTATTGGCTATAGTCAAATTCTGCCCAACCAGTGCTAGGCTAGCTCCTAGCGCTACTACGTTTCTCATTACTTCACCACCAGCGGACTTAGCTAGTGTGGTCAAAGGCACACCTAAAACAACTAAACTTTTTTCTTGAGCAAAAACCGCATTAATCTTAAATTTATCCTGATCATAGATTATAGCACCGCCAACAATCAATTCTGTCTGATGTTTATCAACTGTCTCTTTGTTAAGAGCCACCAAAACATCAATCTGATTGGTGACGCTGTTAACTGGCTGCGTATCCACTAGTAACTGATAGGTATTGTGCCCGCCACGAATCAGCGACGGATACTCTGTATAGTCAAAAATCTCATAGCCTGAACGCATCAAAATTTTTCCCAGCATAATGCCGGCTGATTTGATGCCAAAACCAGCTTCACCGCCAATTTTCCAGCTTAAATTATTTTTAGAATGATTAACTGCTTTTTTCTTGAGCATATATATTTTATCTTTATTTTAATCTTGGTTTATCTATGAAAGTATTATAACATTTCTGAGCCAAATAAAAAACTCTCCTCCGTCTATAAAACGAAGGAGAATTTTTTATCATGGGGATTTGTCTTTGACCATATTGTGGTCGTTAATATCCTTTTGAATCTCTTGTCCTTGCCCCGCACTACTGACTGTGACCTCATGTGGTTCTTCAGTCATTAACTGGTCGGGGGGCTTAACCATTACTTGATGATCATTGTTGGGTTGTCCCAACAATTTTTTAATCCACGACATAATTTAATTGTTAATGTTCTTTTGTTTTTATTTTGCTCTTATATATATTATCTAACTAGAAATACCACATATAGGGCGCCCAGCTAAACAATATTAAAATAAAAATTATTACCGGCATCTTGCTATATTGCTAAGATACTCAAAGCCACGAGAAATAAAGTAAGTATGGACCAATTTTCATGAGTCTCTACTTGCGGGCTAGAATAAAATCCCGCCAACTTAAAAGATTTGACTGCTTCCATAAAAAATAATTAATGATTAAATGCTAGAACCAATGACTATAAATAGAGCGCAGGAACCAGCGGCACATAGACCCAAAATGGCCCAGTAATCGCTGGAACGCAATTTTCTGTCTCCTGGTCTAATCACCAGCCTAAATGATTGAATTTGACTGCTACTAGTAGATACGTTAGACATAATCCCCGCCTTAATTTATTAAATTTATATATAATTTACTTAAGAACCCACAAAATAAAAAAAATTGGCTACCCCAATAGGGCGTTACCAATTTCAACTTACATATCTAATGATAGCACAAAAAAATGCTTTTGTCAACTTAAAAAATTGCCAATAGCTTCCAAAAATGCTAATTTTAAGTTAAAATATAATATACTACTAAATATTAAACTAGAAAATATATGCGTATTGAAATTGATAGAGAGGCCTGCATCAGCGTCGCTACCTGTGTAGCGGTTGCTCCCCATACCTTTGAGCTAGACGATGAGGGTATTGCCATCATTAAAGACGCTAGTGGCGATGACGCTAAGACTATACTTCAAGCTGCCCAGAGCTGTCCCGTCAATGCTATCCGCCTCTATGATGACAGCGGTAAGCAAATTCATCCACCCAAAAAATAACTATGTCTGCTAAAAAATATATCTATCTAGACCATGCGGCTACTACCCCCACTGATTCCAAAGTAGTCCAAGCCATGGAGCCTTATTGGTATCAAAATTTTGGCAACCCTTCCAGCCTTTACGCTCTGGGACAAAGAGCCAACAAATCCCTAGAACTGGCCCGCCAAGACATTGCCAAAATACTAAAAAGCCAAAGTGAAGAAATTATTTTTACTGGCGGTGGCACTGAGAGCATCAATCTAGCTCTCAAGGGTTTAATCCACGCTCTACGCCCACAAGTGCCACAAGCGCACTTAATAGTGTCAGCCATTGAACACCATGCCGTACTCCATGCGGCCCAAAGTCTGAGGAAAGAAGGCACGGAAGTGTCAATCGCGCCAGTTGATGCTGACGGTTTGATAATCATGGCACAATTGGCAGCGGCTATTAAGCCCAACACTGTCTTAATTAGTATTATGCTAGCTAACAACGAAGTCGGTACTATAGAGCCCATACAAAAAATCGGCGTGTGGCTGGCAAAACTCAACCAAACTAGACTAAGCAAACATTTGCCAAAGATATATCTCCACACTGATGCCTGCCAAGCAGCTGGTGCCTTGGATCTGGATGTCCAGAAACTGCATGTTGACCTTTTGACTTTAAATGGTAGTAAAATCTACGGCCCCAAAGGCATTGGCGTGCTCTATGTACGCCGCGCTACTCCGCTCATTCCTATTATCGATGGCGGCGGCAAAGAAAAAAACTTGCGCTCAGGCACGGAAAATATGCCGGCCATAATCGGTCTGGCCGCTGCTCTAAAAATCGCCCAAAAAAACAGACTCAAGGAAAATGCCCGCTTAACAAAACTTCGCGATTGGCTCATTAAAAATATTTTACAGACTATACCCAAGACTATTTTAAACGGCCACGCCTCTTATCGCTTACCCAATAATGTCAATATATCTATTTTGGATATGGAAGGTGAAGCTCTACTATTATATTTAGATGATGTCGGCATACAAGCCTCAACTGGTTCGGCCTGTACCTCTGCTACCCTAGAGCCTTCTCATGTAATCAGAGCTCTAGGTCGACCCTATGAAGCTGCCCATGGATCATTGCGTTTGACTTTGGGTAAGAGCACTACCTTAAAAAACCTAAAATACCTGATGACTAAGCTGCCTGGCATTGTAAAATATTTACGCCAAGCCTCGCCCGTTATAGTAGATATGGTAGAACTAAACCAATCAATCAAAGACGCTCCTAAAAAAATTATTGATTTATAATTAATACTTGTTAAATATATGGCTAAAAAAATAACGCCAAAAAATAAGCCAAGCAAAAAATCAGTCAGCGCTGATTTTGATATTGTGCCTAATGGGTCCAATGAATCTTGGCTTTATTCTAAAGTGGTTAAAGAACATTTCTTCCATCCCAAAAATCTGGTGACTGACGCCAGTAAAATGACCGGCTATGACGGGCTAGGCATGGTCGGCTCGCCAGCTTGCGGCGATATGATGAAAATATGGATAAAGGTAGACAAAAAAAATGACCGCATCACTGATATGAAATGGCAAACCTTTGGCTGTGCTTCAGCTATAGGTGCTACTTCCATGCTCTCGGTCATGGTCACTGAAAAAAAAGGTATGCTTATTGATAAGGCTCTAACAGTCAAGCCGCAAGATATCACTAAACGCCTGGGTGGCTTACCTACCAGAAAAATCCATTGTTCAGTTCTGGGTGACAAAGCTCTGCGGAGCGCCATTAATAATTATTTTCTACGCTCTGGTCAAAAACACCGTCTAGTTGAGGAACAGTCCCGAATCATTGACAAGGTAGCCAAAGTCACGGATCATGACATAGAGGAAGCCGTCTTAGAAGGGGCCAGCACTCTAGAAGCCGTCCAGAAAAAAACTAAAGTCGGCATTGGCAACCCCTCAGTCATTCCAGAAGTTGAACAGCTAATTCGCTTTTATCAAGAAAAATATTTCGGTTAAACACCAAGCATTTAATAATTAATCGAAAGGAAACAAATATATGTCACAATTTATAACTCCCGATTTATCATATAGCTACGATGCCTTGGAGCCATATATAGACAAAGAGACTATGCTGGTGCATCATGACAAGCATCATGTCGCCTACACCACCAATCTCAATAAGGCCTTAGAAAAATACCCTGATTGGTTTCAAAAAACACCTGAAGAAATACTCATGGATTTGTCACAAGTGCCAGAGGATATCAGACTGG
>JAHFJB010000025.1 GCA_023246135.1 Candidatus Parcubacteria bacterium | reverse complement strand
TGTAGTGGCTGATGGCCGCCATCCTGCAGGCGATCGAATCCATGCCACCAGCAGCCTGAGCCGCGGGCACCGTGACCGCGGCAGGGGTGGACAGAACGACCACCGCGAGCAGCGCGATCAGAGCGAGCTTCCTGATCTTCTTCATGATATCACCTCCTTCGTGGGGTTAGCACGAGGGCATCAACGGGAGTAGGTAACCTTGCTCATGTCCAGAGCAATCTGGATTATTTTCGAAATCGGACTGACGTTCCCCGGTAGTCGTACTAGTAGCCGGATCTGTCCATCGGCGACACCTTGGTCAGCGTTGCTGACCAGTAGGATGGGTCCATGAGTAGCATCATAGCACTCATTGACCGCATAGTCTCTGATGGCCAGATAGCCAAGATCATTGGCATAGCTGATGCGACCGTTGTCAGAAATGGTGAAGGTCATGGCTCCAGGCTGAATCGAGATTTTGCTGCCCTTGTCGAGATACAGCTTGACATAGGCCCAGGTGTATCCAGGCTGCTTGAGAGCGATCTGGGTCATGACCAGGTTGGTATTCCGGTTGAGATCAAGCCGGCCATTGAACTGATCCGGCAGCAGGAACTGGTGTTTGGCAGATTCCAGGCGCGGGAGCACGGAGGAGCTGTTGTCCTTGGCGATGGCAGCACTAGCGGCCAGTAGTATCCCGACCAGCATGGCCAGGGCCAAGATCAGAAACGTTAGGCGCTTCCACATGATGTTGCTCCTTTTACCTCCAAAGAGGTGATAGGGGGGGGGTGATTCTTACGTCAAAGGGCGTTTTGGCAGCTTTTGGGCTGCCAACTATGGTCAACTTGTGTTAACTCTTTATTTAACCCCGTAGAGTTGTTTTTGTCAACATGGTGATTAGAATAAACAAAAACCTCATTATTTTCAGTGAGGCTCGGTATTATCTTTATTCTTTTATCTCAGAATAAATGCCGGTTACGCTACTAGCTCCTGATCATCTAAGCGTCCATATTACCAATGATCAATCATAGCCTCATCTATATTTAATAACAAATAACTAATTTTATTATAACACTAAGGATAATAAAGTAAACTAGGGGAGATCAGATCATGCTGATCTTCTCTCCCCTAGGGACTCACCGCACAAAGGCGGGGGATTGCTGCTACGATGAGTCCCTTTGCCTGTCAGGCCTCATTGCATGGTGACCTCAGTAGTGGTTCACCCTGTTGCTAGTGGCTACTTACGCAGCCACCAGAACAGATCGAGGAGGGACAAGCCCACCAAGTAGATCATCTGATAATGCATGTTTCACCTCCCTCAGGGTTGTTAGAGTCACGGCCCCCTTTTATAGGCAAAGGAAGGGCCCGTCATGATCAGACAGTGTGGCTATCTGTAGACAGGCCCCATTGCAGTAGCATCAGATTTGACGCTTGTCAGTGAGGATCAGGTTGAGACGCGGTCACTTCCTGAGCCACCAGAACAGGTCGATGACGGCCAGGACCACCGCGAAGGCGATCTGTGCGTGCATAGTTATCACCTCCCTTCAGTGAGTGGTTGGGGGGATGAGAGCTGGGCAGCACACTGCCAGATGGCAGGGTTGCTAGCAAGAGACAGCGAAGAAGGTTTCGATGTAGTCGACGAACTTCAGGATGTTGAAGGGTTTGGGCCAGAACGGCACTTGGTAGAGTTTTTCCAGATGCCGAACCTTGTCAGTGCGCTGGTGTCCGGTCAGAATGACCGAGCATCTCTGCGACATTTCCATATCGTAGACCAGACCGCAGAGCCAGCCGCCATCCACCGTGGTGGTTTCGGCGATTATGACATCGGGAAAGGGTCTGGTACTGACTAGGAGTCCAGCGACATCGACGGGGCGAAGTATCATCTTGGGTGTGGTACTGCCTCTTGGCAATACCACATTGGCCAAGACTTCGTGTCCACGGCCATGACACTCCAAAGCATAACGCAGTGTCTGGATGGTGTCGTAGTTGTTGTCGTAAACAAAGATGCGTGACATGGTTGTTGACCTCCTTGTCCAGCTGGGCTGGACTTCCTGTGTCTAGTTCCTTACCATTCCCATTTGCCGAGAATGGTAACCAGAAGGTGTAGAGCCCTATCAAACTTATCCATTTGTCCCCTCCATCTAGCTACAAAAAAACGCCTCTTGAACAAAGAGACGAATTTTTATAGCATAACAAAAAAAGCAATGCCGGTTACGCTACTGACTCCTTACTGTCCTAGTTTTCGGCTATAAGAATTTTACCAGAGTTTGACAAAATTTTTATAGCCGAAAAACAGGCGTCCAATTTTGGACAGTAATTCAACGTCTCATTGTGATAGATCCTCATGTTGGCAAAGAACAGATCTTACAAAAAACACCTCTTGTCTGGCAATGAGGCGTCTCCAATAATTAGCTGATTCTATATCAACATTCAATGGGGGTTACGCTACTGGCTCCCGACTATCCAAGCGTCCAAATACAGATAGTCGTTCATTGCCTCATTGGGTATTAAATTGTAATTCAAAAATAGCCTAACATAAATATTATTTTTTGTCAAGATATGGTTAAGTTATAAGATTTAGACCCTTATTAGCTAGAAAAATAATTATAATACCTACAATAAACCATGCCAGTTGAGGCAAATGCTTTTTTTGTCGATCTTGTTGATGGAGATGGGGGATAATATCAGATAAGGCAATGTATAAGAAACTGCCGGTAGCCAAGGCACTTATAAATATTTCATGCTGGCTAGCCTGAGAGTAAAAGTAAGTGGCAATGCCACCAACTATGGCAAAGATAGCCGAGATAAAATTCCAAAATAGAGCTTTGATTTTGGAGAAACCGGCATGAATTAGTAAGCTAAAATCACCGATCTCTTTGGGAATTTCATGTAGAGCAATGGCCAATGTAGAGATGATGCCGATTTTTTGACCAAGCATAAAACTGGCAGCAATGGCTATACCGTCAACTAGGTTATGCAAAGCATCACCTATCAATACACTATAGCCCATAGGGTGGATGCAGTCTTCCTGGCCATGGTCCTGATGATGATGGCAATTATGCCAGTTAATATATTTTTCGGTAAAAAAGAAAAAAATAATTGATCCCAGTATCCACAAAGATATGGTCTGAAAGTCCGGAGCACCAGCTTGGTTGGTGGCTTTGACAATCTCTGGTAAAAGGTCAAAAAATACATTGCCTAAGAGCACGGCTGCAGCCAAGGAAATAGTGGCTTCCATGATACTATCGGCGTGTTTTTTGTTAAAAAATATAGTTAATCCCAAAAAGGATAGTATACTGATGGTAAAGGTGGCAATGATAATGTTTGTTAGCATATGGTTTTAAAAATTAAACTTGGCATTTATCGCATAAGCCGATAATTTGTATTTGATGCCTGATAATTGTGAAATTTTTTGGAGTTTTTATCTTGACTTGGCAGGGAGTGCAAAATATCTTGTGGCATTTTTGGCAAATCAAATGATGATGGTGGCTAGGGGATAGATGGTATATTTTTTCTGGCCTAGCACTATCAATACTATCTTCATAGATTATTTTAGCTTTTTTAAATTTATCTAAGATACGGTAGATAGAAACTAGGTTTACTTCTTTTTTGGTTTTTTGCCAAATATTTTTAGCGGACAGGGGGGAAGGTGATTTTTTTAAAATCTCCAAGACCAAGAGGTTGGCCCTAGTCACCTTTAGTCCGATTTTTTGGATAATTATCCGATTTTCCATAGGTCTTTAGTTTATCATAATATTTTTGTAAAAGCAAATGGTTTGCTTTATCTATGGTATAAGTATTGAAAAAAAGTCTATTTTGTGGTATTTTAAAGGCATGCAAATTTCCCAAGAAATCATCCAGCTTTACAAAAAGCTGGAAAAAATCTATCGCTACCATGAACTCATAGCTAGCGAAGAAAATAAGATTGAAGTTGAAGAAATTACTAGCCATTTTTCGGCGCTTTACGAAAAATTGAGAAATACAGTGGATTTCAAAGAAGTCCATTTGCTTCGCCGATATGCAATTGAGCGCAATCTTAAGCGTCGTTTTATTATGGAGCTCTTAAAGCCTCAGATTGCCGCTGGACTTCTCGAAGATTTGGTGCGTTCTCGCTATTTGCCCAATCGGGCTATCCCTGAATCACAAATCAAAAAAGTAGAAAATATCATCGCTAAATACAATGAACTGTTTCTACTCATGAATGATTTGTATCATGGCGATGATATCAAGGATTATTTTGACTGGTTGCTTGCCTTGGAGGCTTGTGAGCTTGATATGCTGATTAATCCCGAAGATGTGACTGATGCTGTGATTGAGGCTATGTATCAGATAACCAAATCTCGGATTAAAATAAAAGGCGATGATCTCAATGTCAAGGAGAAAAATATCCAGCTCTATATTGCTATTCACAAGTCTTTGGTAAAATCTGATGATATTATCATTTCCTTCCATCTTTTGAATCTTTATTTTGATCGTTGGCTGACCGCTGATGCCGAGACTATCAAGACCATGGCTGCTCATTTGCCAGAGATTTATCGCACTATTCAGCGCCACCTCAAGCATCCTTATCAGCGTCGTATTTATCAATCTATCAAGGAGCCGGTGGTTACTTTCCAGATTTTGTATGATTTGATTCTAAGTAAAAATGGTAATATAGTTGAACTACAGGAGCTTTTGACTGATCCAGAGGCGTTGGAGGTGGAAGCTAAATTGCTTATTGCTCAGAAATATAAAAAGATTAAGCGACGCATCAGCAGTGCTTCAATTCGAGCAATTATTTACATCTTTATTACCAAAGTTTTGTTTGCTATTGTGCTGGAGTTGCCTTATGAAATGTATATTATTAGACACATGAATTATTTTAATCTTGGTATCAATGTTATTTTCCCGCCAGTCCTCATGTTTTTGGTAACTCTGACCATAGTGCCGCCAACTAAGAAAAATACTGAGAAGATATTGGAGCATTTAAATAATGTGATTTACAATAATCCTGAGCAATCCATACTTTGCCAGCTCAAGACTAAATATAGAAAGAGCTTGAGTTATCAGATTTTTTATTATTTTATGTATACAGTTTTGTATATTATAGTTTTTGGCTCCATTATTTATTTTTTACGTCGTTTGAACTTTAATCTTTTAAGTGGCGCTATCTTCTTATTTTTCTTAACAGCTGTGAGTTTTTTTGCAATGCGTATTCGTTCGGCTGCCCGCGAGCTCAAGGTAGAAAAAGAAAAAGAAGGCGTGATTTCCTTTTTGGTCAATTTTTTTGCTTTGCCAATAGTGGCGGCTGGCCGCTGGATGGCCAGCAAATTCAAGAAGATCAATCTTTTTGCTTTTATTATGGATTATATTGTGGAGGCGCCATTTAAGCTGTTTGTGGCGGCTCTAGAGCATTGGTTAGGTTTTATGCGGGAGAAGAAAGAGGAAGTCTTCCATGATAACCAATAATATAAATATTAAGCAGGATAAGAATAGTTGGCGCAAGCTAGCTATTTTTGGTATAATAATACTGTTAAGTGTATAATAATTTTTATAAAAATTATGTCTTTAAGTAAAACAGTAGAGTTGGTCTTTACTATAGTGATGCTCTTGTTTTTATCAACTATAGTTTTGGCCGTACTCGTTGGTATCACTATAGTTCAGCAATTACAATCTTTTGATGTAGGTATGAAGGGACAAGTCGTTTTTGTGGCCGGCATGTTTGCAGTATTTTTGTATATTACCAAGATGATTGTTGATCGTATCCGCGAGTATCATCGTTATATCTAAAATAAAAATTAAAATTTATGATTAGGAATAAAGTCACCACTATTGGCGGTGCGGCTCAGGATTTGATGTTCTATACTGATGAGATGGAGCTGATTGATAATAAAAAAAATGATTTGTTGCGCCAAAAGCTTATTGCTTTTGAATACGGCGCTAAGATTTATAGTAAGAAATTTTATTTGACTTGGGGCGGTGGTGGAGCTAACACGGCTGTTAATTTTGCTTCTTTAGGTATAAAAAGCCAGGTTATTGCCGCTGTTGGCGATGATTTGATTGGCCGAGCTATGATAGAGCATTTGAAAAAGCGCAGAGTCAATACCAAATTGATTCAAAAAAAAGATAAGACTGACACGGGTATTTCTTTTATTGTTAATGTTGGTCAGGCCAATGAACATGTGATTTTTGCTTATCGTGGTGCCAATGATAAATTGGACTTAAATCAAAAGTTGATAAAGAAAATAAACACTCCTTGGATTTATTTGACCTCGCTGTCAGGTCATTTTACAAGTAGCTTGGAGAATGTTTTTCATCACAGTGAGCGTAAAAAAATAAAAGTAGCTTGGAATCCTGGAGCTAATCAGTTACAACTGGGTTTAAAAAAATTAGCCAAATACATGAGACGGACAGCAGTTTTTGATGTTAATCGCGACGAAGCTTTGGAGTTGTTGGT
>JAHFJB010000024.1 GCA_023246135.1 Candidatus Parcubacteria bacterium | reverse complement strand
TTTACTCTTTGGCAGCTGAATTAAAATTTTATGAAAAATATCAAGCTGGCCAGCCTTGGATAGTTTATCGGCAATTTTGCCAACATTTTTTGAGAAGTGGCCACTGGTAAGATGACGTAAGGTTTGCTATATTAAGGGAAGAATATAGGTTTAAATTAAGATAAATTGATTTTATGAAAAATTTAGCAGAAGGACAAGGAGGAGAAAAAAGGTCAGATTTAGAGCTAGCTGAGCGATTACTGGCAGAAGCTGAGGCCTTGGCTACTCAGAATATACAAAAAGAGGAGGAACTAGTTAGGGAAGCGGCTGATATGGTCGAAGGAAACCAGCGTTTAAATAAAGAAGTCACGGCCAGTCCGCTATATAGGCGAGCTTATGAGACGATTGAGTACGAGGCTACAAAGAATGTCACAGAAGCAAATGAGCAAGAAAAAGCTAGCATTGAAGCTGATCAGCAAAGTATAGATAGCCTTAAGCAAAGATTGGCGGTCTTAGAAGCTGGTTATATTGATGATGCTGTATTGGAGCAAATACGCGAAGCTTTGGCAGTTGCTGAAGCAAATTTGCAGCAAAAAATAGAGCAATCAAAAGCAGAAACTAGGACAAGATGGGAGGGGGTCTTTGCTTTGCAGAAAGAGCACAAGTATTTTGCTGATGAACAGGCTAAAACTACTGAAGGTGGAGGTGTGGATTTTGCAGTGGAGACAGTAGCGGCTGCCCACAAGACGGATAATCCGAAGACCGAAGTAGATCAGGAAGGATTAAGGGGTAAAACAAAGGGAGAATTGGGAAAACGCGAGAGTGAAAGGAAAATTTTAGTGGCTCTGGAAAAAGATGAAATGCAATTGGCTGAATATGAAGAGCTATTAGCTGACGTTGAACAGGAATTCGCAGATATGCAGGAAGAATACAAAGCAGAACTGGATAAGGTAAGAAGCAAGATACAAAGCACTACTTTTTTAGCAGAAGTGAGAAATATGACAAAAGATTATCATAAAAAAGCTGGTGCTAAAGTTTTTAAAGACAGGGCTCGGAGGCAGCGAGACATGATTAAGCCGCAATTAGATGAGAAACATTATGCC
The DNA here is from genome assembly GCA_023246135.1 of Candidatus Parcubacteria bacterium. Taxonomy (GTDB): domain Bacteria; phylum Patescibacteriota; class Patescibacteriia; order UBA1558; family GWA2-36-10; genus JAHFJB01. The sequence goes on along the minus strand of JAHFJB010000024.1, from coordinate 5,336 downwards.
TTGACTGGTATTATAGCTAAAGCTGAAGAAAAGCTTGGAAAATTTGGTGATAAGCATTCTGATTTTTATAGGTATAAAAATAATCCAGGCGGTATTTATAGCATAGATGAATATACGGCTAATAATTTTCGTCCTAAGTTAGGTGATATTTCTGACGATCTTATGGAGAGACTGCAAGATTTTCAACAAAAATTTGGAAGTATTAAAGTAAGAAGGGATGATTTAGGAGGTAGAATAAAGGAATATTGGGTCTCGGCCATAAGAGAGGGAAATGATCTTATCGGTGAGGTGCACAGCATATTTAGTTTAAAAAATTAAGTTGGTTATAGATACCAAATACAAAAAAACCCGGGTTTAGCTCGGGTTTTTTGAATAATTATTGATTCAAGGCCGCTAAAAATAGATCTTCGTTTGGTCGATGTGGCAAGTGGCCTATATTGTTGATATAGTTTATTTTGATAAAACCTTTTTTATCAATGACTAATTTTGTCACTGATGATTGGTAAATTTCTAGAGACAAAAAGCCGATGACATCGGTGTGAAGTATACTGGTAACCATGGCTCGGATTAGATTACCGTGACAAAACAAGCCTATTTTTTTGCCTTTGTTTTCTAGATAAATATCGTGCAATAGGCGACGGGCTTGATTTTGGAGTTTTTCTAAGCGATTGTCCAAAGTGCGGTATCTTTTTATTTTGTGGACGCGAGCTTGTTCGGACATATTGAAGTATTTAAGTTTGTACCACTCTGACCAGTCAACTTCATTGAGTCTGGGATCTATAAACATGCGTTTGTGATAGCTATTGGCATAGTTTTGGGCTGTTTCCTGAGATCTAACCAATTCACTGACATAGATTTTGTCTAGTTTTATTTGGATCAATTTTTTGCGCAACAATTTTCTCTGTTTCAAGCCTATAGGCGATAGTGGCATTTTAGCATCGCCCAATTTTACTCGTTTAGTATAATCAGGGTGGCAATGGCGAATAAGATAAATACTAGTATAAGGCCCGCTGATTTTTGGCCGGGTCTTGGCATAAGGAGTTTTTTGTGATGGTTTTGGTAACATATATTATATAGTTTACTGTTATTTCATGAAAAAATCAATGTGTATATTTTTTAAAAAAATGCTATAATAAAGCCATATAATATTATTTATAAAGTTTAATGTTGATCTATGTTTGAAGATGTAAAAAATCAGATGGACAGTCAATCGCCCTCTAGGCCGATTGCCAATGCTCCTTTGAATAATGCAGCGCCGGCAACACCAATTAGTTTTTCTGCTAATCGGCCAACCGCTAATCAATTGGCCAATCTTAGTGCTAGCGCCACTACTCGTCCTAGGCGTTCATCACGTAGTAAGCTGGTAGCTATTTTGATAGCTTTTGTATTAGTTGCAAGCGTGGGTGGGTTTGCTTTTTGGTATTGGCAAGGTAATCAGGATAAGATAAAAGCAGCTTTGTTGCCCTTGGCCGGCATCAATGTTGGTAATGTAAATTTTGATTTAAGTGATACCTTTGCCAGTTCTACTGAGGCAGACGTTGTCATTAGTACCAGCACTCCTACTAGCACTATTGAAGGAACAGAAGATGGGTTAGCTACAATCGGAGAACTATTTTCAGATTATAAGCAGACAGCCACTTGGCCGGCTCTTTTGATCTGTTACACAGCCACACATCCAGAAGCTAATCAGTATTTTCCAGCTGGCAAGTTGCGCGATCAATATGCTGTTGCTACCTCTAGCGTTGGCTTAAATGGCGAGGATAGAACCTATATGGATAATCGTTGTGGTTTATTTTCTCAAGAAGCCTATGATTTTGCCCTGTCCATGCTTAAGACTGATGCTGATAAAGATGGCTTGAATTTATTTTTAGAGTCTATTTATCACACTAGCGATGCTAAGGTTGATACTGACGGAGACACTTATTCAGATTTGACAGAGGTATTGACTGGCCATGAACCCAATGATGTTTTTGTTAATCAAATAAAAGACAAAATGTCTCAAGTTGAGAATTTGTTAGAGTTAGAGACAGTGGATTTTAGTAAAGTTCTGTCTATTTGCAGTTCTATGGAGGCCCCTTTTAAGGATACTTGTTTGCTTATGGCAGCTAGTAGATCAACTGATAGTAATTTTTGTAAAACAGCCGGTTTTTCACCTTATTATACTTATCAGAGCCAATGTGAAGATGGACTTGGTACTATGAATTCTAGTACGCCATCAAATATTGGTAATTAGTTTTATTGTAGTTGTTATAATATTTTTTAAACCCCTACCTCTTAGGTAATTAGAGAGACAGGGGTTTTATAATAAAAAAAGCAGTCTTGAAAAATTTTTATTTTTGTGTTATCATTTTCCCATCTTTTTTCAAGTTAAACGTTAATAAGTAAATTTATGGGTGGGAAATTGAAAAGTTTATTATTATTTATTGTTGAAATCGCTGTGGTTACAGGGGTTTTATTTTTTACACGGGGCAAGTTGGTAGCTTCTCATAGTCATGAGGTGAGCAATTATATGCCCATGCTCATTGATATTGCCTTTTTGTCTTTATTTGCTAGTTTAGGTGGCCGACTGGCCAAGTCTCTTAAGATTGCGCCTATGGCTGGGAAAATAATTATGGGTATTATAGCTGGTCCAGCTGTCTTGGGGGTGGTTGATCCCTATGCTCATGGCGTAGAGCTGGCTCGTCTAGCTGGAGTGCTCTTTATTCTATTTGAAGCTGGTTTGCATTTTGATATGGAGCTCTTAAAGAAAAATGTTTGGATTGCTACCCTTATAGCTTTTGTGGGAGTCTTGGTACCACTCATTTCTTTTGCTTTGTTAGGGCATTATTTGATCAATTTACCTTGGGTGCCAGCTATATTTTTGGGCGGTGTTTTTACAGCCACTTCCGTTGGTTTATCAGTTGAAGCTTTGAAGCGTGCTGGTAAATTGGAAACGGATATTGGTAATAAAATAGTTGGTGCAGCTGTAATTGACGATGTTTTAGGTGTTATTATTTTGACAATTTTAGCTAAGTTGTCAGCCACAGAAGAGGTTAGCGGTGGTCTAAATCCATTTGTCATGCTGGCTATTGGGGTGGTAGTTTTTATGATAGCTACTTATGCACTTTGGAATTGGGGCATAGCTCACAAAATTGCCACTTATTTAAATAATCGTTACGCTCATAATAGTACAGGTATATTTACTAGATTTTTTTTCAGCATGTTAATCTTAGGCGGAGCACTAGCGGCGGTTATTGGCTTGGAGCCAGTCTTGGGAGCTTTTGGTATGGGGGTGGTCTTATCTAAAGTAGATGATGAAATTAAACATAATGCTTGGCACAAGATAGAGGGTTATATGCATATTTTTGTCGGTGGTTTTTTGGTGAGCATAGGCACTATGTTACCCAGAGCCGCCTTGATAGAATTAAAAGTTTGGTTTTGGGCAGTTTTATTTATGATGGTAGGCTTCTTAGGCAAATATGTGACTCGTTATTTGCTTAAAAATAAAAATGATGGCAAGTTAGTTGGCTTGGCTATGACTATTCGCGGTGAGGTTGGTTTGGTGTTTGTAGCGGTAGCCTTGGCTAATAATGCGTTAGATGGGACCATGGCCGCAGCTGCACTCTTGGCGGTAATATTAGTGACAGTTGTGGGGGCAATAGTTTTTGAGAAGGAAGTAATGAGACAAGCCCAAATAGAAAGTGTAAAAAGTTAAATTTAAAAAACACCCTGCCTAGGCAGGGTGTTTTTTGATGGTTTTATTTTATATAGTTGAGAGGATTTTTTTTGGAGCCGTTAACTATAACCTCTAGGTGCAAGTGTGGGCCAGTTGACCAGCCAGTTGATCCAATCAAGGCAATTACTTGGCCTCGGGAAACAGTGTCGCCAGCATGCACCAAAAGTTTACTAGAATGACCATAAAGTGTCTTGATACCGTTGCCGTGATTAATAACGACATTATTGCCGTAGCCATTATTCCAACCAGCGCGTTCAATCTTGCCATCTTCAGCGGCATAGATAGGATTGCCGATTTTATCGCCAATATCAATGGCATAATGCCTCCAGCTATAATATTGGGTAATACGGTGACTTAAAACGGGCCATAATAATTTGGTGCCAGTATCAATATCGCTGGCATCAGGCACATCTTCGTCGCCATAAGTTGCTTGAGGAGTGCTCGGTGTTTTCGCCTGAGTTTTGGGCTGATAAGAAGATACAACCTGAGTTGGTTTGACGCCGTTAGGTATGAATAGCAAGTCGCCAACACTAATATCAGAAGCGTTGGCTAGTTTGTTGGCATTAATTATTTTGTCAGAATCAGATTGGTATTTTTTGGCGATAGAGGACACAGTGTCACCTTTTTTGATTTCATAGTTTATGCCAGAGCTTGGTAAGATTACTAGCTTTTGACCTGGCTTGATAGTGCTGTTCCAAGTAAGGCCATTAGCCCACAAGATAGTATTAACACTTATGTTAAATTTTTCAGCAATGGCACCCAAGACGTCGCCACTCCCTACAGTGTAGGTAACGGATTCAGTGCGTCCAGTTGGGCCACCGCTAGTTTCACCACTGCCTTCTTCAGGAGTAATCATCACTAGGCTAGTTTCATCAGGCGACGTTCCAATGGTTTGGGTTGTTTCTTCTTTAAAAGGAGTGTCTATAACTAATTCCTGCAAGTTGCCTTGATCTTCCAAGTAGCTTGTTACTTTGTCGCTATTAGTAGCTGGGCCTGATTCTTCAATTAGTGATACAAAAGTAGTTTCTTCATTTGGCGGCAGGAGCGATACTAAAAGTGTTCGGTTAGCATATTCGTCAGAACTATAGGTTTGGGCAAAAATATTATTGGTGGTAACGGCTATTATAATGATAACAATAATACCGCCAGGTAAATATTTTTTTATAAAATTTAGGTAATTTAATTTTTGGAAATCTATATTTTTTGCTTTTATTTTAAAAAGTAGGAAACTTTTATAAATTAATAGAACTATTGGCAAAACAGTAAATTTACCAATAGTCATGAGTCCCAGGCCAAACCATCGCCAAACTCGGCCTTGTTTCTTGTGTAGCCATACAAAAGCGTCAGCTAAGCGAAGGGCTAGTTTATTTAGGATTTTCTTAATAAAAAGACTAATATGTTTAGTTTAAGTTTTAATTTTTTTCGTATTATAAATAATACCATAACAGGACAAAAAATAACAGTCAAGGCGTCTTTTATTTGATTTTTTGGGCCACTGATGTTAAAATTTGCCTATATATGTAGAAAATTTATGGATTATAAAGGGAACTTTGTTAAAGAGTTAGAAATTAAATGGCAGGGTTATTGGGAAAAAAATCAGACCTTTGCGGCTCTTGATAAT
>JAHFJB010000023.1 GCA_023246135.1 Candidatus Parcubacteria bacterium | reverse complement strand
ACATCATCTCCCCCGCCGCTTTGTTGGTAAAAGTAAGAAGCAAAATTTTCTCAGGTTTAACACCCTGATGTATAAGCCAAGCGGCTCTATATACCAAAGTCCGAGTTTTGCCCGAGCCCGCTCCCGCCAAAACTAAATGAGGGCCAAGACCAGTCGTCACGACCTCATATTGCGCGGCATTTAACTCTTTTTTAAAATCAATTTTGACCATGACCAAATAAAAAATTAAAATCTAGCAAAAGTATTATAATACAAAGTAATCAAATTAGCCAATTGGTTTTTTCCTTGACTAATTGGCCAATAATATTATAATAACTAGTGTTACTAACAATAAAAAAATATGACCGTACATGCTTGGTTTATGAAACATATAAGCTGGTACCAAAAATGGCACCGCAAACCATATTGCAGTTTTGTGCATACCTTAATTTTTTTGCTTGTCTTTTCCTATAATGTCTACCTATTTATAGAATTGTTCCGAGCAGTTGAGGAATTATAAAAAAATGAAAATAAAATAATAAAAAAGAGGTTTCACCCTGCATCGTGATGGTGCTGGGTTTACTTTAGTGGAACTATTAATAGTGATTGCTATCTTGGGTATTTTAGCTACCATGACTTATGTTTCTCTAAAAGGAGTCCGAGAAAAAGGCCGGGATTCTAAGCGCATCGCCGAAATAGTCCAAATTAGCAAAGCTTTGGATGTTTATTTTTTACAACACGGGCAATATCCAGACTTCCCAGCTACTGCTGACGCTTGTGGCCATACGGCTGTTTATTATAGAAATCTAGGTGTGCCTGGTACAGTCTGGACTGATGTTGATTTTGCTTGTGTGTGGAGCGATCTTTTAAATGTATTAACGACCGACGGCTTTATAGGCCGAGCCGATTTCAATAATTATACCAGCCAAGAATCGCCTTGGCTTAAAATAAAAACCGCTCTAGCTAATATCTATAATACTACCGTCCAAGATCCAAAATTTAACCAAGCTAACCCCAATAGCAACCACCAAACCTATGCCTATATGCCCGCCAAAAATTGCACTGGTTCTGGTGCTTCAGCTGTTTGTTCACCACAAAATTATCGTTTACGAATAAGATTAGAAAATATTAATAACCCCCTACTAATCAGTAATGGTTTCAATAACCAAGATTTCGCCTACGAAGGACCGGGCGGGCCACCTGATAATGACTACTTGGAAAGCTCCTGCACTGGTAGTCGGGGTTATTATTGTATCGGCCCAGAAAATATCGCGTATCACGCTTATGAGTCTGGCAAGCCGGTTATTTATCTCTATCCTACCAAAGAAACTAAAGTCACTGTAAAAATTGCTCCTAAACAAGTAGCCAACTCCATCCCAACCTATAACAACGGTTGGCAGGTCATGGCTTATCCAGACGGCCACCTAGTAAACCTAAGCGACCAAAAGACCTATCCTTACTTATTCTGGGACGGACCTTCATATAAGCCAACTGTTGATAAAACCAAAGGATTTGTCATAGCCACAAGTGAAATAGAAAAATTCTTGGCGGAAAAATTAACAGCCCAGGGTTTGAAACAATCCGAATATTCTGAATTTATTGATTACTGGGCGCCACGTATGAAGAGTAAAGCTTATGTCTATGTTTACTTTATGCCGCAAACTGATTATGACAAATTAGTACCCATGAACATAGAGCCTTGGCCTGATACTATTGTCCGCATCTATATGCTTTTCAAATCACTGGACCAGCCTATAAACGTTGAACCACAAGTATTTAATCCCCCCGCTAGAAACGGCTTTACAGTAATTGAGTGGGGTGGCGATCGTAGTGAAATAAAATAAATCTCATACAACAAAAAAGAGCCATCGTCTGACAGCTCTTTTTTAATGCCTGAGCAATTGCTTTTTATACAAATATATGGTTTAATGCCCCATATAAATTAACTTTTACCAATACTTATGTCATTTTCTCTAGGCATCGTCGGCCTGCCCAATGTTGGAAAATCTACACTATTTAAAGCCTTGACTAAAAACAAGGTTGACATTGCTAATTATCCTTTTTGCACTATTGACCCCAATGTTGGAGTAGTGGCTGTACCTGATGAGCGCTTGGAAAAATTAGCCCTAATGTCTGAGTCAGCCAAAATAGTGCCGACAACTATTGAATTTGTGGATATTGCCGGACTAGTCAAAGGTGCTAGCCAAGGCCAAGGCTTGGGCAATAAATTTTTGGCGAATATTCGGGAAGTAGATGCCATTGTTCAAGTCATACGCCACTTCACTGATAATAATGTCATTCATGTCCACGGCGAAATCAATCCTGATTATGATAAACAAATTATCAATCTAGAACTAATTTTGGCTGACCTAGAGACTCTGACCAAACACTTGGATAAAGTACAGTCCAAAATGAAGGGCGCTTATGACAAGGGCCTTGATGCTGAATTAGAAACCTTAGAAAAAGCCCGAGTTACTCTAGAAAAAAATGAACTATTAAATTCCTTGACCTGGGACATAGAACAAGCCAAAATTTTAAAACCCCTAAACTTACTAACAATTAAACCCATTATTTATCTCTACAACATTGATGAAGCTGATGTTAACAAGAACTTAGGGTTGCCTGACAATGCTATTGCTATTTGCGCCAAAATAGAAGCAGAACTAGCTGACCTAGAATCCGTTGAAGCTCAAGAATATCTAAAAGAATTGGGGCTTAAGCAAAGTGGTTTAACTACACTTATTCAAACTAGTTACAAATTGCTGGGACTTATTACTTTTATTACTACTGGACCGATGGAAACCAAGGCTTGGACAGTTACCAGTGGCGCCAAGGCCCCGCAAGCGGCCGGTGTCATACACACTGACTTTGAAGCTGGCTTTATCAGGGCTGAAGTCATCAATTGGCACGAGCTCTTGGACAGTGGCGGATGGAATCAGGCCAAGGAAAAAGGCCTAATGCGCATGGAAGGCAAAGAATATATTATCCAAGACGGCGATACAGTCCATTTCCACTTCAATTAAAATAAACTATAATAAATGATATAAACAATCATTTATTCATGATGCTAACTAAAAAAATAAGCACTCATAAACTAGAAATAACATCATTTGTTGTTTTTTTTATTTTTCTAAGCTATATAACACTCCACACTTCCGGCGATACTTTTGACGAATTTGTTTTTTTGGAGGGCGCCAAAAGAATATTAACCGGACAAGTGCTCTACAAAGATTTTTTCAGTTTTCTGCCACCCGGCCTATATTATCTTGTAGCGCTAGTCTGGAAAATATTTGGCACTCAATATATCTACATCCGTCTGTTGAGTATATTAATAAATTTCAGTATTTGTTTATTTATATATCTAATCTACAAAAAATTTATAAATAAACGCTTAGCTCTATTGAATGTCTGGCTGTTTATAATTGTTTTCCTGCCGACTGAACTCAATATATACCACCATTGGTTAGCTCTCTTATTTATACTGATAGAAACTTTGTTTTTCTTAAAATATCTAGAAAAACAAAAAAATAAATATCTGGTTTATGCCGGCTTGGCTCTGGGATTTGGCTGTTTATTTTTACACACTACTGTCGGCTATATATTTATAGCTACCCTGCTGTGGCTGATATTTTATAAAAAAAATATCTTAGCTGCTTTATACTTTGGTATTTTTTTCTTATTGCCGATAATAAGCGTTATAGCTTATTTTGTGTCTCAAGCTGGTTGGACAACTATTTGGCAAAATTTAATAATCAGCAATCTATCATATTATCCTCGGATAAATTACTTACCCTTATACAAAAACTTCTTATTTTTTGCTGATTTGGTGTCACTAGTCATAATCAGTGCCTTATTAATAAAAAACAATGATCTAAAAAATCCTGCCTTACTTTGGTTATATATAATTACTCTAATAATGTTTGGCTCATCCCTATATCGTCTAGACCTAACTCACCAGGCTTATGTTTATCCGGCTTTTACCCTACTATTTGTCAACTATGTCAGCCCTTATATCAGCCGTTATTTAAATATTAAAAGTCTAAATATAATCTGGCTTATTTTTTTGATGTCCCCTTTAATAACCAGCTTGTGCGCTAGCCATATATTGGCTTATACCAATAGAGATGCTTGGGAAAAAATATCTCCGACAACAATAGGTGATGTCTATCTCACTAGGAATAGAGCTCTTGCTACCAAAACCATCTTAGCAACTATTAAGAAATTACCCAGCAACAAAATTCTTATTTATCCCAATCTACCTTTGTACTATAGTATACTAGATATTCAAAATCCCAGTCGCTTTACCCTCTTGGAAAATGACTACATGAGCGAAACTGACAAAAATATCCTCAAAAATGACTTACTAGAAAATAAAATAGAGTATGTGCTACAGAATCCTATTGAAAGGCGAACAACTATTAGCTCACCCCTAGATTCGGTTTGGCTCAAAGAAAATTTTCCTCATCTAGAGACCCTAAATTACCCCGGCACTAACAAATATTTTTTCCTCTATAGCAAAAAATAGACTAAATTTTATAGCTGACTTTAAATATGCTATAATATAAAGGTAGATGTCCTTTACCCTATCTTGGCAGCGACTAGTAAATAAACTAAAACGCGCTATATACCTAAGTTATAATAGCGCCTCAAATAAGAAAATAAAATTAGTTGTTTGCTAACTTGCCTCTCAAGAATACTAACAATTGAATATGGAAAACATGGAAGTTTTTTAATCCAGCCCCGTGAATACGGAGCTGGATTGTTTTTTTCAAAAACTTCGTTGACCTCAAATTAATAAGATTCCTTATAAAGCCCCATCACAAACCCCGCCACCAAAGCATCGCTTAGCTCGCTTGGTGCGGGGTTAGGCGTTCGTAGCTACTCGGATTTCATCCTCGTAGACGAATGCCTAACAAACATGGCGTCGCCAAAAGAAAAAAACCGATATTTTAGCTTAATAGCTTTTTTATAGGCCTGTAAAATCCGCTTCCGCCCGGCCAAAGCCGACACCATAAACAGAAGTGAGCTTTTAGGTAAATGAAAATTTGTAATCAGATCATCAACAAATCTAAACTTGTAACCAGGATAAATATAAATGTCTACCCACTTGACCTGGGCCTTGATATGGCCGACTTTATCAGACATAGCTTCTAGCGTCCGTGCCGTAGTTGTACCTACAGCCACAATGTTTTTGCCTTGAGCTTTGGCCCGATTCAAAGATTGAGCAGTCGCTTTATCAATCTCGGCCCATTCCTTATGAATCTTATGCGCTTTGATATCTTCTACTTCTACCGGCGCAAAGGTGCCCAAGCCAACATGCAAAGTAATTTTATAAATCTTGATGCCTTTAGCTTTTAATTTCTTAAGTAAGCGGGGCGTAAAATGCAAGCCAGCCGTAGGCGCAGCGGCTGAGCCAAATTTTTTGGCAAAAATTGTCTGATAATCTTTTTTTATCTTATTACTATCTTTAACTTTTATATATGGTGGCAAAGGAGTGTGTCCAATTTGGCTAATTATTTTATCTAAATTGCTACCGTTTTTATTAAACTTTAGCAAACGAACCTTTGTATCAATATCCTTAACTATGCTAGCAACTAACCCTCTGTTAAAATACAACTTATCACCGACTTTAAGATGACGACCACCAACCATAGCTTGCCAAGCGCTACCATTGACTCTACTAATTAGTAAACACTCCACTTTGCCACCCGTGCCTTTTTTGCCTAGAAGCCGCGCTGGAAAAACTTTGGTTTGGTTTATTACCAAAACATCATTTTTATCTAAATGATCAACTAGATCATAAAAACATTCATGGCGGACTCGGCCACTGGCTCTGTCCAAAACTAAAAGACGAGAACTGTCCCGCGGTTTCGCTTGTTTTTGGGCAATTAAATCTGGCGGCAATTTATAATCAAAAAGTTTAATGTTCATAATGACGTTTTTTAGAATAAATACAGCCACAATAATTTTGGCGATAGAAGCCCTCTCCTTTTGATAATTCACTAGCTATCTTAAAGCCATCCTTCTTTTTCCAGTCAGCCGAGATATACGGCAAATCAACAATTGTGGCAATTCTCTCGCCAACCGCATTGATTTGCTTGGCGTCTTTGTGTGGGCTGATAGACAAAACTGTTGCCCAAATATCAAAACTATTTTTCTTGGCATAGCTGGCTGACTCCATCAGACGCAAATCAAAACAAACTGTGCAACGCTTGCCCTTTTCTGGTTCATCTTCTAAGCCCTTAGTGGCCTGGAGCCAATTAGCACTATCATAAGGTCCTTCTACAAAATCTATGTTTATTTTTTTGGCATATTTTTTGAGCTCGTCCCGGCGCAGATTGTATTCTGACCGAGGATGAATATTGGGATCATAAAAATAAATTGTCACATCATAGTCTTGAGACAATTTTTGCAAAACATATATAGAGCAAGGTGCACAACAGGCGTGCAGGAGAAGTTTGGGTTTCATCACATTAAAA
>JAHFJB010000022.1 GCA_023246135.1 Candidatus Parcubacteria bacterium | reverse complement strand
ATAACTCTTCCAAACTTGGTAGATTAACTACTGACATATTCTTTTCCTTTCCAGCTCACCGAAGCTTTAGCTAAGGTGGGCTACCGGCATTTTACATTTAGCTGCCCCGCTTCCGCTGGCTGGCGGATAACGAGGAAGGTAAGCCAAATTCTGATATAAAATGCTTGTGTTAAAATTAAGTAGCCATAACTTTAGCATAAATATACGAAAAAGGCAAGGGTTTAAAGCTGTAATTGACAAAAATACTGAAATCCTATTATATTTAACTGTTAAAACCATCGTACAATCCACCTCGAAAGCCTAGTCGCCATTTGACAAAGTCTGACGCTTTTTCGCACTGCACTGCCAGCCTAGCTGGCTCAAAATGGGGTAAAGACCCCATAAAAGAAAGGTAAGGCCGTGAAAAACGCCATGCTTAGCGTGCTAGCTGCTCTGGCCATGCTAGCGGTAGCCATCTTCCACGATAGCCAGCTCATTGTCGGCGCTGGCCTTCTGATCGTGGGACTGACATTCTCACGCCCCATCACCAATCGCCGACAAGCGCTCGCCGTAGTGCTTATCGGCGCGTACGGACCGCTGATGCTTCTGGACCACAAGCAGTGGCAAATCTTGCCAATTATTGCCGGCTTTTCTCTGGTCATCTCCACCATCGGACAAGAAGAGGAAGAAGGCGTAGAAGGAATGACGGTGAAGATGCTCATTGGATTCAGCTGGTGCTACCTGGCTATCCCGGCTGTCTGCTTTGCTACTGCCTTCTTGATGCTCTTTGTGAGCGCCGTCCATGTCTTTGTGGCAAGCATCAACGAGCTAGCCGAAGTACTTGACCCGACCTAGGCCTACAACCCCAGCCCTTTGCACTCCTGCCCCGCCACGTTCTCTCGAGGTTCACTCGAGAACAGAACGTGGCGGGGTGCTATTTTTATATAAGTCTTGACTAACTGGCCCAAATCTGCTACTCTTTGGGGGCATAATTTTTAAATAATCTTATGAAAAAAGACATTCATCCAACATATTATCCTGATGCCAAGGTCACTTGCGCTTGCGGCCATATATTTACTATTGGCTCAACTGTCAAAGAAATCAATGTAGAAATTTGTTCTCATTGTCATCCTTTTTATACTGGCAAAGAAAAATTAGTAGATACAGCTGGACGTGTTGACCGCTTTAAGAAAATGCAAGAACTACAAAAAGTTACTAGCAAAACCAGAAAAGGCAAAGCTGTTAAGAAACAAAAATCTTCTGAAAGAAAACTAGCCAAAGAAAGGGCTCGTGTTAAAGAAGAAATCAAAGATAACACTACTAGCAAAACTGCTGTTAAAACCAAAAAAACCAAGACTCCAACTAAAAAATAGCCGGGTTCTTATGTAATCAAAAAAACTCTATTAGTACTACTAGGAGTTTTTTTGTTATAATGAAATAGTAAATAATAATAAAATGATTGACTTAGAAAAAATCCAAGAAAAAATTAAGGAATTAGAGGCAGCCATGCAAGATCCCAAAAATGTCTCTGATACCAACGCTATGTCCAAATTTGGCAAAGAATACTCTGAAGCCAAAGAGGTCTTGCGTTTGGCAGAAAATATTGATAAAAATCAAAAAGAAATCAGCAATTTGGAGGCATCACTAAGCACCGAACGAGATGAGGAAATGTTAGTTCTAACTCAGGAAGAAATAATGGCCCTAAGAGACCGAATGGCTAGCGACCAAGAAACCTTGGATGATATACTCCACCCTCAAGATCCTAATGACAAAAAAAATATAATTTTAGAAATCAGGGCTGGCACTGGCGGCGATGAATCGGCTCTGTTTGCAGCGGAACTTTTCCGCATGTACTCTCGCTTTGCCGAAAAACAAAATTTTAAATTAAAAATTCTCTCCAGCAACCGCACTGGCATAGGTGGTTTCAAAGAAATCATCGCTGAAGTCACCAGCGAATATGCCTACAAATATTTCAAATTTGAAAGTGGCGTACATCGCGTCCAAAGAGTACCAGAAACAGAAAAAGCCGGCCGAGTCCACACTTCAGCCGCTACTGTGGCGGTTATGCCTGAAGCTGAAGAAGTTGATCTAGTCATAGAAGCCAAAGATATTCGCATTGACACCTTCTGCGCCTCTGGGCATGGTGGACAATCGGTCAATACCACCAAGTCAGCTGTGCGCATCACTCATCTGCCAACCAATACGGTGGTGTCCTGCCAAGATGAAAAATCTCAAGGACAAAACAAAGAAAAAGCCATGGCCATACTGCGCTCCCGCATCCTAGCTAAAATGGAAGAAAATAAACAAGCCAGTGAATCCGCCCATAGAAAAAGCCAAATCGGCTCAGGTGACCGCAGTGAAAAAATCCGAACTTACAACTATCCCCAAGACCGTGTTACTGACCATCGTATCAAGCTCACTCTCCATAACCTAAGCGGTATTTTGGACGGCGATCTAATGCCGATAATCAAAGAATTATGGCAAGCCTCCAAGGCAACTCAAGCCTAAATATCAAAAACCTATTAAATAAAACCCAAATTGATTTATCACCTGATGAATTTACTAGTTTGTTGTCCTTGTCCCTAGGCCGCTCCCTAGAATATATCTACAAAAATCCGGAAAAAAAATTATCAGCAAACAATGTGCGTGCTTTCCGCAGTCTGGTCAAAAAAAGATTAGCTAAGTGGCCCCTAGCTTACTTGCGTGGCTATAAAGAATTTTATGGCTTAAAATTTTTGGTCAGCAAACATACCCTGGTGCCTCGACCAGAAAGCGAACTCTTAATTGAACAAGCTATAAATTATCTGAAAAAATCACAACCAGAAAATCCAATTATAATTGACCTTGGCACTGGCTCTGGCTGTTTGATTTTGTCTATTGCCAAAAACTACAATGGCTCTGCTCAGTACTGGGCTAGTGATTTTTCCAGCTCAGCTCTTAAAGTCGCCCATACCAATGCCCGCCATCTGGGCTTAAATAAAAAAATAAAATTTATCAAATCCAATCTTTTAAAAAATATCCCCCCACTAAAACTAGACATAATTGTAGCCAACCTCCCATATCTCAACCCCAAACAAATGGCCGAACCTAGTATTTCCCAGGAACCAAAGTCAGCCCTACTGGCCGGTACTGACGGACTTAAATATTATAAAAAATTATTAGAAACTCTGCCTGAATTTTTAAATAATAAATATTTAATACTTTTGGAAATAGATCCTGACCAAAAAGATAAACTAGCTGATACAATAAAAAAATATCTGCCAGATGCTAAGGTAGAATTTATCCCCGACTTAACTGGGTATATTAGAATAGCCAAAATAACTACTTAGTTTAGCACCCAAGTTGGCTACACAAAGGTATACTCATATTCTTGACAAAAACAAATATATCTAATATAATCAACGATTGTGAATCGTTGTTTTCATTCACCTAAGACACGGAGGTCAGCCCCAATGGGCCACTCAATTGATGAGCTCTGGATTGTGTTTCACGGCGTCAATCCCAGTCTCAACTTTCCCTATCACGCCAAGAAACCACTCACAGTCGGGCAGATCATAAAGAATGGCCATCGCCACTACCGCATCACTCGGATTGTGATGCACAGGAAGGGTGATCCCATCCACACTGCCGATGCCGAGTTCGTGACGGCCCCCAGACCCTGGTGGAGGCGCTAGTTCCGCCGCCGCATTTAATCGCGTTTTACGCGATGAAATGCGGCGGCGAGTTTTTTATTTAGTCACTAATTTATCCTTAGAATCAATAACTTCTACCCAAGTTTTACCAGGTACAAGCTTGAGTTCACTGCCATCATCAGTCAGAAATCTAGTACGGCCATCTTGGTATTTCCACTGGCCTGTCTGCTCTCCCCACTGATTGAAGATAACAACTGGACCAGTAGTTTTAGTTTCCATCTGCCGACGCTCTACGTCAATCAAATGAGACTGTACAACTTGGACAATAATATTATTAGTAAAAGATTGCTCACCGGTATCAAATAAAAACTTATCCCCGCCCTGCGAACGTTGATAAGCTCCTAATTTAGCATTATATTGCCAATCAACTTTGTATATATCAGCGGAAAAATTGACACTAAAATCTGGTGGCGTAGTACTAGCCGTAGGCTCAATAAAATTCCAAACTATTTTTTTGGCTGTGTCTGTATCAAATTTTTGTACACTTTTAATCTCTCCCACCCTTAGCCAATTGGCACTAGAAGTCAAAACATTTGACGGAGCTGACTTATTTTTGTCGCGCCAAAAATAGGTTTCACCAATGCCAATCTGATCAATGTTTATAAAATTACGCTGGTTAATTGAGGCTAAGGCTTGAGGACTACCGCCCACATGCATATAAATACCCCCATACTCCTCTGCCCAGTCCATAAAATAAGGCCGGGCTGATCTGACTGGACCGATTTTTTCCAAATTTTGGCGGCTGTCAAAAATAACCATAAGCCTAGTGATATTGCTTTCCGCTAGCGCTTCATAGATAATGTCGGCCTGCGCCAAGCCATACTGCGGCCGGATATTATAAGCATTATCAACCATAATAGCTATTGGAAAAAAAGAAAAATTATTATCAGTGATAGGCTGGCCCGTCAAAGGATTCCTATTTTCTACTACTGAGACAACGACATCGACGTCGGGACTAGGCGGTGTATTTTTATTTTTTAAAAAAATGAAAATACCAACACCAATCAAAATAACTGCCAAAATAATGGCAGTTATTGCAGTATAAATTTTTACTCTAAATTTTCGCATAGCGAATTTTTGTTTTTGATTTTTACTTTAGGATTTTTTGGCTTCCTCAGTTTTAGCCTCTCCACCCTCAGGAGCAACCGCACCCTCAGGAGCAACCGCACCCTCAACTGCAGTGGGCGTAGCCTGAGCAACTGCCTCGGCGGCTTGCATCTTCTTAGGCTCAGTCACATCAACAACTGGATCATTGGGATCAATTAAGATAGATACTTTATCGCTAACTGGTAAATCCTTAATATATATTGTTTGTCCTAATTCATCCAAGTGGCTAACATCTACTTCAATCTTAATAGGCAAGTCGGCTGGTAAACATCTAACTGGCACCCTTTCCAGTTTGAGATTCAACTTGGCACCTTTTTCTCTAACAGCCTTGGATGTCCCTATAAAAACCAATGGCACATCAGTGGTAATGACTTGCTTATCATCGATAGCCAAAAAGTCCACATGAGACAAACGGCCACTAACTGGATTGTATTGGCATTCTCTGACAAGAACCTTGGATTCTTTGCCATCAAGCTTTAAAGTAACCAAGCTACTAGTGCCGGCTGACAATAAAACTTTAGCTAATTCATTGTAATCCAATTGAATAGGCTTAGCTCCTTGCTGTTTGTTGTAGACTACACCCGGTACCCCCTGGTTTGTCCTGATATCAGTCAAACTGCTTTGTGGGCCAAGCTTGCGCTCTTTAGCATTTAATAAAAATTCAGACATATTTTTAAACTTCTTAAATAAAGTAAAAACACAGTGGGTCTATTTAATCATAAATATCAGGAAAAGTCAACCCCGTAGCCGTTGGCTAGCTAGTTTTCATATGTATGCTTTGGGCAATTCCCAAGGCAATCATAACCGACCACAGAGAACTGCCACCAGCACTGACCAGTGGCAAAGGAATGCCAGTAACCGGGGCTATACCCATATTCATACCCACATTAATAAAAATCTGTACTAGTAGCATGCCACAAATGCCCAAAATCATATAAGCACAGAAATCGTCTGGCGCTTTTCTCATAACCAAAAACAGGCGATAAAAAATAAAAGCAAATAAACCCAAAACTATAGTTATTCCTAAAAGCCCAAGATCTTCGGCAATGACGGCAAATATAAAATCTGTGCCTGGTTCGGGCAAAAACCGCAGACTGCTCTGCGGACCCAAGGCCAAACCACGGCCAAAAAAATTTCCTGAGCCCACGGCAATTATGGATTGAATAACATTATATCCTGAACCTTGAGGATCACGACCCGGATCAAAAAAAGTCAAAATCCGCGACTGTTGATAAGGTTTAAAAAGAAAAAACCACGATACTAAAACCAAAATAACAAAAGAAGCAGCTAGCCACAAAAAATGTTTGCGCCTAATACCCGTAAATAATAACATCACCAACCAGATGCCTAAGAGTACCAAAGATGACCCCAAATCCGGCTGTAGCATGACCAAACCCACAAAGATAGCGGCCAACAGTCCGGAGATCATGATGTGCTTGAGCATATAAAATTCGCCGGCGTGCTGAGAAAAATACCGAGCCAAAGTGATAATCAAGGCTATCTTGGCAAATTCCACTGGTTGTAAACTTAAGGGGCCCTAAATCAACCAACCAGTTGTTCCTTTGATATCACGACCCAAGAATACAACAAGAATCAAAACAAAAATAAACAAAATAAAAATCAATTTGCTATAGGTCAGCCAAACATTATAATTTATGCTGGACACTATGAAAAATATAATAAGCCCAAATATGGAAAAAATTA
>JAHFJB010000021.1 GCA_023246135.1 Candidatus Parcubacteria bacterium | reverse complement strand
AAACGTAAACAATAAAAAAACCAATCACGCCACAAAAACGTCTTGAGTTGGCCGCTTAATTCTATCAAGCTGTCAGCTATAAAATTCATATCATCAGTCTCTTGATTTGTCAGCCAATAAAAATTCTTTTGCAAATCATGGCTGTATTTGATTCTGTCCTCTTCGCTCTTAGCTAATTTGAGTAAAATCAAATTCTTCCAAGATAATTTCAGAGAATTGAGTTTTATCAAATCTGCTTGACCCGGACTCACAAAATCTTCAGTCCTGTGATTGATATAAAAAATCCCTCTAACATCATAAAGCCGCCAACTTAAAAAAACCTGTGGCAAAAAATGCAAGTGCACTTTGTCATCCAAACTTTTTTTTAGTTCAAAAACTTTGTCTTTATTTTTTACAGCGACTAAAAAATCCTGGGTATGCCTAAAAATTAAATAAACATCCAAATCAGAAAAAGTTTCTGCTTTATCAGTCAATTGGCTTCCTCCAAAAACTATTTGCGCTTGGGGGAAAAAATTTTTTAGTTGGTTATTTAAGTTGAAAAAATCCATATGTTAATTAATAAACATTTAGCCTCATTGAAACCTAGCCCTGATCTTTCTGACCACGCTTCTATTTTCATGATAGGCCATAAAAAAATCATAAACAATAATAATACCAAATGATAATAAAAATCGACTAACAATATCCATCAGAGGAAACACCGTGCCAAAAATATTAACCGACAATAAGTGCAAACTAAACCAAAACCATTGTCCATGACCTATCAATGAAAATTCCACTATAAAACAAATGACCACGAAAAAAATTGCTGGCCAAAAAGCTTGCCTAAGAACCCAGGGTTGACGCCAAGTGATCACTAGGCTGGGCAAAATAAAAAAAGGCAAAAAAATTAAATATTCGCCAAAAACAAAAAACTTTGGAAAAGAAAAAATAATAGTCAAGACTAGTATCAATAAAAAAATGTAAAAAGAAAATAAATAATGAAAACGATCGGAAATGTCACCAACCTGTTCATGAATAACAAAATACTTATAAAATGAAGCCACCCATAAAATCATAAAAAAAGAAAAACCTAAATTGGCTATAGCCAATATTGGTGCCGGCGATTGCCAATTGTCATTAACAACCAAACGGCTCATCAGGGCCAAGAGGGGTGCCAACAACATAGTCATTGTCAAAGCAAAAAATAAAATCTTGGCTCGGGCAATAGTAAGCCAAAAAAAATTTATCAAAGCCGGTGGTACTAATGTTAATAAACTGGCTGTATAATAATCTAAGTTAAAAAAATAAACATAAATCGCTACTAGTGCCTCATACAAAAATAACCCCACAATTTTTAGCGTCAGGGCTTGACCTCTAGTGGTTGCTTTATTGTTGTCCATAGTGGCTTATCAAAATTTTATATATTTTAATATTCCCCCTAGATAATTCGATTGAAAAATCATAGTAGTGACACAATTATTATAAACAAAGTGCAATAAAATTGCGGCAATAAGCCCTAAATATATGGATCGCTTATTATTTAGTCCGGACAAAACCATGAGTAAAACAGTAATCATGTGCATGGGTAATGGCCACAAAAATCTAGCCCAAAAAAGATCAAATGAACTACCATTAATAAAATTCATAAAATAAAAAGTATTCTCGGCAACACCAAAAGTTATACCGAACAAAACCCCTAACATTAATTTTTTATTAATGTTAGATGAAGGCGAAATTAAAAAATATACAATAACAGCCTTACTCAATTCTTCGGTAATGATCACTGAATTTGGTAATAGTTTTTCTATAAATATCAGAATAAAAGGCAAACCAACCCCGCAAAGCAATATGATCAATAACAAAAGGCCACTGTTAGCTAGCGGCTTGAGTGCCGTGTTTGAATTTTCCGAGACAGCGCTCTGATTTTCTTTTATCATATTTAATCACTAACCTCTTTCACATACTGACCATAGACCCAACCGGCTTTATTGTCCGGCCAAATTATTTGATACCAAGCATATTGGTCATTGTTTTGAGTTGATTTAGTAGCACTCACCTCTAATTTATCACCGTCATGAACTTGATTTATAACTGTTGCTGCCTTACTAGGATTGTCCCGCACATTCAACCAACCGGCTGGAGTTTTAGTTATCAGAACATAATAATGATTGATGACTTGATTATTGGTCTCAGCTTCCCTTATTGCCAAAGTGGAAGATGCTTGAACTTCACCAGAACTATCGATTGTTGATGAATCGGCTATGGCCTGATTATTACTTTTATCTACTAATTCCGCCTGATTGCTTAATTTATTCAAACTGCGCTCAGTTGATGGTAAGCTATAATAACTAAACAACCAATAACAAATAGCCAATATCAATATAAACAACAAAGCTAACAAACCGACAAAATACCCTCTTATCTTCCCTGATAGCTGATTAACATCTAATCTGACATTAGGGCGCAATTTAACGCTGATCGATCTGCCTTTTTTTAGATCCAAAACACTACGATTGGTCTTGGCAATTGGTTTTTGACCAGTCGTTACTGATGAAGCGACCAATTGCTTCTTAATATTTTTTTGCTGTTTCCAAATATAAATCAATATCGCTACCAATAAAATAAAGTTAATACCTAAAGCAATAATGATATTATTGGCCGTAGTGGTTTTGATGCCACTGGAAGAACCTAGAAAATTATTGGCGGGACCAGTGCGATCAAGCAGATTTTTTAAATCATCCAAATCTTTTTTAGCCAAAGCCAGACTAGCTCGATTGTCCTGATAAACATTAATTAAATCGTCAGCGGAATTTATGTTGTCTCTCTGAGAACTAATTATTTTATCAATCCGAGTATCTAAATCATTTTTCAAAATCAAGGCTTGAGGAAAATACTGACTCTGCTCTAATTTATCATAATATTCATTGGCTTGATTTTTTATGGCATTTAACTCATCTTCTGACATATACCAGACGTTTTGCATCCTGATGACCCTCTTGACTGTAGCGCCAGCCTCTAAATTCAGTTCCAAGCTGGCCGAGAGAGCTTGTTTTTGTTCATTATATTGGATAGTAAAACCACCCTTGTCTATGATATTTTCCAATTTAAGCTCTTTGGGTAAAAATACTTGGTAAGAAAATTTTTGTCTAACCTTAGCCGGATTATAAATACTAATATTCAAATCAAACAAACTGACAGTATAGTTAGTACTGACAACTGGACTAGCAACATTGGTCGACTCCGGCTTGGTTTCAGTTGATGGTGGAGTTTCTTTAGGTGGAGTGGTTTCAGTTGGTGCGGCAGCTTTATCTACCAAAGTAAATTGAGCCTGCCCTAGGCCACGCAAAACATTTGTACCCAGTCCATCATTGGCACGGACAGCACCGGAGGCAAAATATATTGAGGCTGTGCCTGACTTTTTTGCCCGAAAAGTAATAGACACCAAATTTCCACCCGACCCTTCATACCCCGGCGTTGGAATACCACCATTAAAACTAGCTGTGCCAACACCATTGGAAAAAGATGGCTCTTCTACCCATAAAGAAAAAACCGAACCCTTAGTAATTGAAACTATCTCCAATTTATCACTGGGAAAATTTATATTAGCTTCGGCATTATTAACAGCTTCGCTTTCGGTATTTAACAAAACCGAAACTTTTATAATATCCCCGACATTAACATTCTTACTGGAGGGCGAAAAATACATTGAAGCGGCCTGGGCAACCTGAATCCGACAAAAAAATAAAAACAAAAAAATGAATAAGGCTAGGACCTTGCCTAAATTATTTTTTGGAAGGCCTGGAAACATTTTTATTTTTTATTTTTATAAACATAGCCACGGCTAACAAAACCAATAACAAAAGGCTGACTGCTATCCATACATATAAACTTGGATGATAATTTTTCTGAACATTAGGAGACTCAAACCTAGCCAATGTGGCATTGCCAGCCTTATCAACCGCTATAACGAACACTTTGCTCCTTAATGATTGATCTTTAAAAATATAAGGACTCTCCGAACGCACAAAACCACGATCCCCTTCTTTGACCTCAAAATGATCGAGACCAGATTGTTGATCCGTGGCAGTGATGGTCAAAAAATATTTACCATCAAAAGCAGTAGTATCCCTGCCTAAGGTTAGAAACAAATCAACTGGCCCAATTTTATCATTATTTAGCTCTTGTTGCCAAGAATTGATACTGGCAGTAGAAGATGTAGCCTGTACAGCCAGCTCACCTTTACTCAAAATAGGACGAATAATAGTACCCAAACCATCATTTAGATACAAAGTTGTACTTGATGCCACAGTAAAACTAGCCAAGCCTTCCTTTTTAGCTATAAAAATTATCTTAAATACTGTGCCATCGTGTTTTATACCATTGGGAGTACCACCAGCAAATATTATTTTACCACTTTGGTTAGAAAATACTGGCTGCCTGGTCCAGATACTGAATACTGAACCGCCAGTACTAATCTCCTGCACATTCAAGGCATTAGTATCAAATTGTATTTCACCATCAATAGCATTGATTTGTTCTTCGCCGGTTACTAGCCGTAGTTCAGCTATAGCTATATCATTAACAGTTATTTTATCAGTAGGCAATACAAGTCCCAAAGACGCGGCCGAGGTCATTATAGGAAAAATTAGTAATTCGATAAGTACTATGATTTTTGAAAATAATTTGATTTTTTTATTCATCTTGCTTCTATTTTTTAATTATTGGTGTACCAGCACTGCCCCATTGGTAAAGTAAAATAGAAAAATCTACAGAATCAACTTTGTTGTCGCTATTCATATCAACACAAACGTTAGTATAAGGCGACCTAGTCTTCCAAAAGTAAAGTAAGATAGAAAAGTCAACTGAGTTTACTCGTTTATCATGGTTTAAATCAGCGCCAGAACATTGACCCGAGACTGAAGGTGTAGTTGTAGGCAGAATTGGAGTCGGACTCGGGGTTGTACCGCCACCGGGTGGTGGAGGTGGTGGAGGCGGAGGTGGCTGAGTACTAGTTGTAGCAGTGAACGATCTAGCTGCACCGGAGGTTTCAGTACCAAAGTAGACAACCACTTTAAAATAGTATGGACCAACCGTCGACACATCGGCCGTCAGATTAGTGTTCCAATTTTCTCCAGCCTGTATAAATTTGGCTGCTGAGGCATAGAAAACATCATCACCACCACCACAAGTATTATTGTTTTGAGAGACCACACACCATTCATAGAGATATTCATAACCACCCGTACCTTCATTGGTAATCGTAACATTAGCAGCTACACTGGGGATAGTATTATCATAGACACCATTGATAATGACCTGAGCTGGCGCTCCACGCACTTCCCAATAATCGCTGATTGTAATTATTTGTCCAGTGGACACTTCTGTATTGATAATAGTTTCCCAAACGCCTTGGGCAGCTAAGGTTGGTACATTATATATATACTCGTAAATACCCGTACCAATATCAGTCATAGCAACCCCAGAAACGATTATATTTCTATTGACATCATAAATAGTAATTGTTGGTGGATTTAAACTATCAGCCGCCTGAGCAGCATTAGTAGTATAAGCTTTCACTCTATATTGATTACCTGCTAATATCTGTTGAGTATCAGTCACATTGACTGCCCAAGATCCATTAGTGCCAGAATGAACAACTGAACCAATGTAGGCCCAGACATCAGCGGCTGATATATCGTTGCCATAATAAGTCAAGGTTCTGGTAGCGTTTGACCAAACACCAGCGGCAATAGTAGTGGTAGCATAATCAGTCAAAGTACGAGTTGACGCAAAGCTGTTGTTCCAGACATCAGCGGCGGCTGAGCCTAAGGAGGTAACAGTTCTAGTTCCATTACCCCAAATATCAGTAACTAAGGTGCCAAAAGAAGTTAAGGTTCTAGCTGGAGAGTTCCAAACTGCTAAAGCCACAGTTGAAGTAGAAACTGAAGCTACTTGTTTACCTACAGTGCCATCACTAGTTAAGGTAGAAGTTAAAACGTCCCAAACATCAGCTGCCGTAATATCATTACCGTAGTTAGTTAGAGTTCTACCAGCGTTAGCCCAAACAGCTGCTGAGATATTGTTGGCTGAATAGTCAGTTAAGGTCCTGGTTCCGGCTGCCCAAACATCAGCAGCAGTTAGTGATCCTCCTGATGAGACTGATACGTCTAGATTATCAACTATTTGTTTACCCACTGAACCATTTAAGGCAATTAAGGTAGAAGTAGCTACACCCCAAACTTGAGTAGGATCAGATAGAGAAACATTTCTGGTGCCATAGGCCCAGACATCTGAAGCTGATATATCATTTAGGTTGTTGATGAGGGTTCTGTTTTGTAAAATATCTGAAACAATAGTTGAAGTCGCTGTATCAACATAACTCTCGGTCGCTAAATTGCCACCACCAGCCAACTGTTTAGTGGTCAAGTCTCTAGTTGACGCAAAGCTGTTGTTCCAGACATCAGCGGCGGCTGAGCCTAAGGAGGTAACAGTTCTAGTTCCATTACCCCAAATATCAGTAACTAAGGTGCCAAAAGAAGTTAAGGTTCTAGC
>JAHFJB010000020.1 GCA_023246135.1 Candidatus Parcubacteria bacterium | reverse complement strand
AACTACTAAAGCCCTAGTGATTTAATAATTATTTTACTATTAAACTACTAAAGCCCTGAACCTAAGTCTTAGGAACAGGGCTTTTTGATTTATACTTCTACTACTGGCTCTTCCTCTGGATTCTCCACTGCAATCTCTTCCGTTAGAAAATCCGGTTTGTCTCTTTTGCTTATCTTAAGACCCAGAGTCTTAACCAATTTATTAAAACGCTTATCATCTTCTCTCTCAAGGTAGCGCAATAGTTTGTGGCGCAAAGAAACTTTGGCCAATAACCCTCTACGAGAAGAAACGTCTTTCTTATGCTCACGCAAATGCTTGGTTAGTTCTTTGATTTCCTCAGTGAGAATAGCAATCTGCACCTCTGGAGAACCAGTGTCGTTTTTGTGAGTTTTGAACTTCTCAACGATTTTCTGCTTCTTTTTCTTGTCTAACATATACCTTTCCTTCATTTTCCGCTGGCCGAGTCTGACCTCTAGTTAGGCTAGTCAGGTTCAAACCAAGCTACAGGGAAATTAAGCTAATTAATGTAGGCTTAGACTAACATTTTATTGATAAAAAGTCAACAGTTAATACCTCATTAAAGAATCCATGTTTTTATGGTAAAATAAACTTATGGACAATGCCTTGAAAAATTATCAAAAATATCTTAAATCTCTTAATTTAGCGCCAAGCACGGCTAAAACTTATCTTTGGCATCTAAAAAAATTTCTAAAATGGTTGGACAATAGACATCTAACTGACAAATTACTCCAAGAATACTTCAATTATATAATAAGGCATTACAAAAGAGTAGCCACCGTAAACTTAAATTTAATAATCATAAACAAATATTTAGAATTTATCGGCCGCCGCACTCGTTTTGAATTGATCTCCCACAAAAAATCTAATTTAAGAATACTAAGTCCCCAAGAACTACAAAATTTCTTAGACCAACCACTGCAAAATAAAACTATAGTGTGCTACCGTGACAAAGCTCTCTTAGAAATGCTCTACTCCACCGGACTTAAGGTCGGACAAATAAATCAACTAAAAATCAACCAGATTGATTTTATAAAAAAAGAATTATTTTTAAATAAAAAAAATATAATCGCTTTATCGCCTCTGGTTTGGTTTCATTTGGATAAATACCTACAAAAAATATCTAAATATCCTAAAAATAATAATTATTTATTTATAAATTTTGATAGATCAAAAAAAGGCTTGGGCCAGCCTCTATCCATACGCTCTATAGAAAGAATCATTGATAAATATGCTCATCAGATGCAACCACTACTCATAATCAATCCGCAAATACTAAGAAATACTTTAGCTTATGTCTTAAAAAATGAAGGCGCCAAAAGTCAAGACATCGCTCTGTCTCTACATTTTAAAAATAAATTGGCCGCCAAAGAATATTGGCAAAGGATATAAAAAACAACCCTGGGTGCAGGGTTGTTTTTTATTTTACTTTAAATCTCCAATATAAAACTCCGGTAATTTTTCTTTTGATTGCTTAAGATGCTTGGTGTTAAAAAATTCCGTCATATCTTTGCCGCAACCTTGCAAAATTTTATCTCCGCCTGGATGCTTATCCACAAAACTAGTTACATTGTACACTTTAGCATTGGCTGCTAACCAGCAATCACTAGCTGTACCATGTTTAGCAACATCACTCAGGGCATATTGATTGACTGGAGTACCCACTTCTGGTTCAGGCGTAGTGCCTGATAATTGGCTATTGGTGTTTTGGCTACCTGTTTGATCCGACATATTAATATTGTTATTTTGCGCTGGAGGATATTGTCTATCACCCTGATTAGTGTTGCTACTAGTAGAAACACCGCTGGCGCAAGCTGTTAAAATTAACGAGCTGACTACAAATAAAATTATATATCTCATATATTTTTAATTAATTATTATTTCTTTTATATAAACCTATCAGTTGTGCCTGAGACAAAATATGGCCAGCTATAGCCTCTTCTACTTGTTTTTTGGTGCTACCCTGTGGCAAATCAACCATAATATCTAATGCATACAACTTAAAAAAATACCTATGTTGACCATCGGGCGGACAAGGGCCATGATATTTTGAATTATTGCTGGTCCCCAAACCATGTATGCCAACTGGCTCTTGATCTTCTTTTATTTCCTTAGTATCTGCCGATATATTAAAAACTATCCAGTGATCCCATACTTTGCCAGCCGGTTTAGCAGCATCTGGATCATCCATAATCAAAACTAAGCTTTTAGCATCATCAGGAACATCCTTAAATTCCAAAGGCGGATTTATATCTTTACCGTCACAAGTATATTGGCCAGGTATAGACCCATTATTATTAAATTCTGAACTAAGAATTTGCATATTGCCTATTTGATTGAATGGCTGTTTTTGGCAGCCCGTTAGTAAAATCACTATTAATAATAGATTAAACCATCTCATATTTTATTATAGCACAGGGAATAAAAATTCCAAAAATAAGATACTAAGATTAGGGGACCAGCTCCTGCCAAGTGCAGTTCTGAATCATTTGATTGCAAGTATAGCGAACCTTTCTGGTGGCTTTGCTAGCAATGGCAGTTGATTCAATGTTGGAATTACACTGGACATCATCACCACAGCCCTCGGGCCAAGGAGTTATGATCAAAGAGCTATTGTCAAAACGGAAATTAAAACCAGAATCAGTGGTATGACGCTCAGCAAAGTATAATTCAACTACATTGTCGCCGCCCTCCAAATATATGCTGCCCGTTTTAGTAAAAGCATCATGACAACCGCTGTTATTAACTATAACTACGCCACCGACCAAAAGCCACGAATCATCATCAGACGCCAAGAGGTAAGTATAGTTGCCACTAGCCGGGGCTGTTACTTTAGCCCGCCAATGCCCGCCAAAAAAATAATCATGAGCTAATCCTTCTTTATTTTCCCAAACACTACCGTCATAAGGAAACCAAGCATCAAGGCTAGGCATAAACATTAAATTAGTATCAATTTGTTCATGCGTTCTATAAGTGTCATCATACCAATCATGCTGGGTTGGCGTCGGCGTGGTCCAGGCTGGACAAGGATTAACTTCCATATCTGGATGCTTACTCGCCCCAACGCCCAAATAATTGAAATACTCTCCCCACCAACCGCTGCCAGCGGAGAATTGACAGTCCGGCAGTGGCTGGCACTCTCCCGTTTGATGTATAAACTGGCTACTGGCAGTGATTCCCCCCACTGCTACATCCGAAAAAATAAAATTATTATGATCATTTTTTAATTGTATCAAAGATTCACCCACGGCTGACTCAGCCGTATAAAAACTCTGCAAAGAATCTGTAAAAGAAGCCATGCTCTCCCGCATATTGATAGAAACCACCAAAATAGATAAAACTATTGACAGCATGCCGGCTGTAATGATAATAGCGGCAATAATAGCTGCGGCGCCTGACTGATTTTTTGTAAAATATTTTTTCATACTAACGCAAACTAATAAAAGTGCTAAATGGCCGTTCTATATGCCCAAAAGAATCTCCGACACCGCCTATACTTAAAATAAAATCTATCTTAATGCCCTGATTGAGATTGCCTTCGCCATCTGGCACTGCTGATAAGTTAAAATTAGTGACTTTAATATTTTTATTATTTAACCTAACTGGGTCAGCTGTTGATTGGTCAGGAAAACCACTACCAGTATCTTGAACTTCTTGATAAATCAGATTATCACCATCTAGACTTAGACTAAAACGTTTATCAGGAAATTGATAAAAATGTAAAAGTTCCGGCGCTGGAGAGACATCATCAATCAGATCAACGTTGTGGACGCGATTATTTAAAAAACTCACGATAAATCTGGCATTCTGATAAACTGCATTTGAAGACTGCAAATTTTTACGAGCGTTAAATATACTAATGACTAAACTACAAATAACCAAAATCAACATGCTGAAAATAAACAAATACGTTATGGTCTCTACAAAAGTAAAACCAGAATTATTTTTTATAGATTGTGGTCTATGTAAAATCATTGATAAGTAGAATAACTAATAGTCACTGCATCCAAAGTTGGCACTTGCAAACCAGCTTGACTAGATATAAATAATTTATAACGAATATAACGCTGATTCTCATGAGTAGTATAATTGATAAACTCCTGAGAAGAATTGGTATAATAAGTGCTACTAGTGCCATCCGGACCAACAAAATTCCACGGCGCAGATGTGTCGTTGCTGGTAGCAATCTGAAAACGAATATCAGTATTGGCTGGCTCTATGCCATCCCAAGCAATCCAATTGTAAACCACTTTATCACTACCAGTATCAAAAGTGGAAGATATCAAGGTGCCATTATCAGCATAGCCACAGTCTATTTCTTCGGTAGAAAAAATAGCAAATTCATAATTAGTGTTGAATACTCCCATATAAACATTAGAACAATTGGCCGCCAAAGCATAAACATAGTTAGTTGACACTTCACCATATTTAGAACCCTTCAAATTAAAACTATTGGCGGGGTTTATGCCGGCCGGGCTACTGATGTCTATAACCGTCAATTCATTGCTACTATTATTAACACCCAAAACAGCGTAAAGCCCAACGATAGAAAAACCATAAACAGTGTAGCCAGCATTGTAACCTCCTAAATACACTAAGCCGGTGGGATCAGAAGAATCAAAAACAAAAAACTCAGAGCCATTATTATTATTCTGTGTAGAAATATACACTCTATCACCACGGACATAAATATCTGTGGGAGTAAGAGAGCCACCACTTAAATCATAATAAGGCATAGCCACCAGCGTGGTTGGATTACCTACATAAAAAACTTGTAATTCACGGCTACTGTTACTATAAGCGCCAACATAAACATAATCTTCTGATAAAAATAAAACCTTACCAGTACCCTGAATCCCGATATTGCTAAGAGATGTATGCTGACTTAGGTTAGATATATCGACAGCATAAAGCCTAGTATCCGTGACGGCGTAAGCTATGTTATTACCAACACCTATATCCCAAACATTTGATCCTATGTTGAAATAACCAGCTTCAGTAATATTGTTAGGAGTATCTATCTTCAACACTAACACCTGCCTCTGGCTTCGGTTAGTAGCCAAATAAGCATAATTACCACTTACTACAACCGCATTAACCTGGGCACCGACATCATAGCCGCCTAAAAGTGCCGGACTATTTATATTAGATACATCAAAAATAAATAACTCATTACCCGGAGAATTGCTATTAGTGACCACATAGGCTCTGTCATCTTTCTCAAAAACATCATTGACAGTGACCGCTGTGCCCCCTGAGATGTTGAGGCTGGCTGTAGTCGTGCCATTAACCCAATCCAAGAAACCCGAAAGCAAAGTTGACACGCCAGCCACTGATACATCGGTACCCAGGTCTTTGCTAGAAAACTTATTATTTAAAACCCAATCCTCTTGTCCACCTCCGCCCGACCAATCAGTCTGAGTCCAACGTTCAGCCTGCCAGCGGTAAAGATAAGTCTCTAACTGCTGATGACCGCTGGCACCTGAGCGGCTAGGCCAGTCTACCGTAACGGTCACCTTACGACTGTCATTATCTGAATAACCGCTACTTACAATTGGTCCATAAACATGGCCATTGGTAAAATTAGATCTATCAACATAACTGATATTTATATTTCTCGTATACCTATTATCTAACAATTGACTACCGGGACTGAGTGACCAGCCAGTGCCTAGTAGCGTCAGACTATAATTTCCTGGAATCAAATCATCCCACTTCAAAAGCTTGGCTGCTTCAATAGCTTCGCCAGCATAAAATGAAGCCTGGGTTTTTTCTTCATTTATCAACTTTAATTTATTATTATAATTACTCACATTAAGAATTAGAATAACCATCACACTAATAAAACAAATTACTACTAGTAACTCTATCAAAGAAAATCCCTTGTGATGATTATTCTTTTTCATAATTAATCTATTTTACCAGAAGCATTAACATCAAGAGTAGTTGTGGCTAAGGGGCTAGTATTAACCAGCAGTTCAATGGTGCCGGTGTTAACAGTAGAACCAACGAACTTGGTAAACAAAACATCTGAGCTTCGGCCACCAGAGCCATCGGCAAAAGTTGTGCTAGCGCTAAAAACCTCTACACCTTGAAGATTCCACACTTGATTACCAGGATTATCTTTATCGTAAAAATCACCAGAAAATAAAGCATAAGTAGTGGTAGTCAAGTGTATACCCCAAGATTTGTCATTGGCCGCGGCTGTAGCTTGTTGTTGAGCTCTAACTAAAACACTTCGCAATTCATCTTTAGCATTAACCAAACGTACCTGTTTTTGCCAACCTAGATAAGAACTAAAACCCATAGCAGCAATCACACCTACCATACACAAAACCATCAACACCTCAATAATTGATATTCCTCCTTGATTCTTCATATCTAGACTAATTAGCAAAACTACTAGTTAATTCATACATGGGGCTAATAACCGAGATGGCAATAAATCCTACAGCCACACCAACAACTATCAAAAGCACTGGTTCTATAATAGTTGATAAGTTACCCAAGACATTATTAACACGCTCTTCATAATACTTAGAAAGTTTAAACAGAATATTTTCTAGTTCTCCCGTGGTCTCACCAACTTGGCATAATTGCACCGTCAAAGATGGAAAAAGATTTGGCCGGGCACCCAAGGATTTTTCCAAAGACATACCCTTTTCTAGCTCTTGGGATATTTCCAAAATTTCTTTACGATATTTTACATTACCTGATGT
>JAHFJB010000019.1 GCA_023246135.1 Candidatus Parcubacteria bacterium | reverse complement strand
ATACCCAAAAAACTAGTATCTGAGGTCTTATTTTGCCAAGTAGCCGTAGCTATTCCACGAACATAAGGATTGACAGCTATCACTTCTAGCACCCTATCTTTAATGGCTTTAGCATCCGCTTCTACTAAAGTAGTGATATTAATACCCATCACTGCCGCTGGCGGACCATTTTCTTCACTAGCACCCGGCAAAATACCGATTAAATCCGAACCCATACTCTCAACTTGGTTGTTTATAAGGCTCTGGGCACCAGCACCGACGGACATTATGACAATCACTGAAGAAATTCCAATGACAATGCCTAAACTCGTCAAAAAAGAGCGTATTTTATTGCGCTTTAAAATTTGAAAAGTATAATAAAAATTTTTTAAGTATTGCCACATATTATTTTAGCTGGCCATCTAAGCGCGCTAAAATCCTGTCTTTATTTAATTCGTCCGATATAATATGGCCATCTTTTATACTAATAATCCTATCGGTGTGCTGGGCTGTTATAGATTCATGAGTGACAATGATAATTGTCTTACCGATTTTATGTAACTCTTGCAAAATAGCCATTATCTGCAAACCTGATTTTGAATCTAGGTTACCAGTCGGCTCGTCGGCAAAAATCACGTCAGGCTTATTGACTAGGGCCCGGGCAATGGCTACACGCTGTTTTTCACCGCCTGAGAGCTGATTGGACAAATGATCACGACGATGCTCTAAGCCTACGCTCTTTATAGCTTCATCCACTACTGATAAATCGGCGGGAACTTTATTATAAAGTAAAGGCAGACGGACATTTTCCCAAACGCTGGTCTTGGGCAAGAGATTAAAACTTTGAAAAACAAAACCAACTCGCTGATTGCGATAATGAGCAAGAGTATCATCATCAAGGCTACTGACGTCTTTGTTGTCAAAAATATAAGTACCCTTGGTTAAAGTATCTAAGAAACCCAAGATATGCATCAAGGTCGATTTGCCTGAGCCAGATGGGCCCATAATAGCCAAAAATTCACCACGATCTATTTTGAGATTGATACCCTCCAAAACCTTGGTGACAACTTCATCGTTGACGTAATCTTTATAAAGGTCTTTGACTTCAATCATAATTATTTAGTATTGTTTTTGATAAAAGTCACGACCTCATCACCTTCTTTGATGCCTGACAATATCTCTGTCATACCTCCATCACCCTTGAGGCCAGTCGTCACTTCGACTTCACTCAAGGTATCATCGGCTGTCAACAACTGTATGTATTTTTTATCTTCCCGATAAATAACTGCTCGCGATGGCACAATAAGCACACCCGTGCGGCTATCAGTAGCAATAGTCAAATTAGCAGTCATACCTGACTTGATGCGCTCGTCCTTGTTATTAAAATTCACAGTCACTCTATAATAAACTACACCATTGATAAGCGTGGAAGCCGGATCAATAAAGGTGACCGTGCCAGCAAACTTCTCATCGCTAGAAAAGGCGTCTAGAGTAATATCAACTATATCACCTACCTTAAGTTTGACTATGTCCGACTCTGGTACATCTACTTTTATCTCCATATTACTAACACCAATCATAGAAATGGCTGGTTGCGACATAGATGTCTGTTCACCTACTTCAAAATTGACTTTAGTGACTGTGCCGTCAACTGGTGCCTTGATTATAGTCTTAGCCAATTCGCTAAAATACATATTGAGCGTGGCCTGAGCTCTGGCTACCCTGCCTCGAGCTGCCTGAACATCAAAATCACGGGCTGGTGCTTCTTTTAGATTAAGTTGAGCTTTGGCTAAATTGAGGCTGGATAAGGCACTACTTACATTATTTTGAGCATCAGTAATCTGGGTTTTGTAATACAAATCTTTGGTGCGCAGACCACCAGCATCCGTTTGCACAGCTGAGATGGCAGAACTCACAGCTGTACTCTGAGTACCAAGACTGGTTTTTAAAGTAGAAATCAAAGTAGTAGTATAAAAACTATTAACTACTGCGTTAGTCATTACATTGTAAGCGCCATCGGTGGCTGATAGGACAGTTTGCAAATTATTTTTTAAAGCATCAGCGGCAGTTAATATATCCTCTTGGCGGCTACTCACCTTAGCGGCATTGATTAAAGACTCGACCTGAGCATAGCCAGTCTTGCCAGATTGATAATCATCTTTGGCATTAGTTATAGCAACCACATCGGTGACATACAAATTAGCAGCCGCATCACCATCAGCAACAGCATCATAGACAACATCCAAAGCCCGCTGTGCCACTGATAATTTATTTCCTAAAGTATCTATGGCTGCTATCCGCAGATTAACCAAATCCTGATCACGAGTTTTCTCCAAACTGCTTAAAGCATCTTGGGTTTTTTGGTAAGCAACTTCAGCACTGGCCACAGTCTCCTCAGTCACCTTCACATCCTCACTGCTAGCTCCAGCTAAAAGCTTATCCAAATCACTTTGAGCTATCTGTACAGCGGCTCTGGCATCAGCTACTTGGGAAGCAGCATTGCCGGCCGAAAGACTAGCTAGAACCTGCCCCGCTTTAACCTGATCACCGGCTTTGACTGTAATAGTCTGCAGAGTACCCGGATTATTAAAATTGAGATCTATATCCTGAGCTGACTCTACCGAACCAGTAACCTCAACAGTTTGTTTCAAGTCCCCAATCACAGCCTTTTCTGTCACATAAGTAGGCTCTTTTTTACGGGTCAAAACCAACACTAAGCTCACTATAACAACAATAATAGCAACTATTACCCAAAATCGCTTCTTTTTTAACAGGGCTTTACTAAATAATGGCATAATTTAATCAAATTATTATCTTTTATTAAGTACTTACAATTTTAACATTCTCTATATTATATAGCAAAAAACTATATTTGACAACCAAAAAACCTCAACCGATCTTAGGCCTACGGCTTGGGGCTTTTTTATAAAATAAACATTAAACTTAGCGAGTAACCTTTATCACAGCACTGTTGTAAGTTGTACAAGCGCCGACTGTGACTGCGCCGTTAGAACTCCAATATAAATAATATTTAGTATGATCATTGTTGGTAGCAAAAACAAAACCAGGATCTCTAGGAATCTTACCAATATAACCACCAGTTACTAAAGATTTGAGATTTAACATAGCTGTAGTGGTAGTACCTGTACAATGCGTAGCGCTGTGAGTGCCACCGTTAATAGCTTCACTAGAAGTAGAAATAGCAAAAGTGGTATTTGTTAAAGTAGTGAGCTCAGTTTGAGTGGTGGTTGGTAAACTGCCGCTATTATCTGCTACATAAGTAGACCAGGCATCAGCAATGGCGGTGACATCGGCCCATCTCTGGGCATTTTGTGAATCACCAATACGCTTGGCTGGATTAACTGCTACAAAGGTGGCAGCGGCAAGAAGGGCTATAATCGCGACCACGATTATGAGCTCAATTAATGTAAAACCTTTTTTCTGTTTCATTTTATTTAAGTTTTTTATTATATAATTATCTAGTCACTTTAATAACAGCGCTATTATAAGTTGTGCAAGCACCGACTGTGACTGAACCGGTGGAACTGTAATAAAGATAATAACGTGTATCATCTAAATGGGTGGCAGCAACATAAGTTGGATCGGTATTAATTTTACCAATATAACCACCATCCACTAAATTTTTTAAAACAATCGAGCCGCCATTAGTCGGAGCTGTAGTAGAAGCAGCGCAAGTATTATAAGGAAGATTCGGAGAAGCCCAGGTGCTAGTAGCCACCATATAAGTCTGATAACCAAGGGTGGTGACATTAGGGTTGGTAGTAGTCGGTAAACTGCCGCTATTATCTGCTACATAAGTAGACCAGGCATCAGCAATGGCGGTGACATCGGCCCATCTCTGGGCATTTTGTGAATCACCAATACGCTTAGCTGGATTAACCGCTACAAAGGTGGCAGCGGCAAGGAGAGCTATAATCGCGACTACGATTATAAGCTCAATTAAGGTGAAACCTTTTTTTTGTTTCATAAATTTATTTAAGTGTTTTGTTATTCTATGATTATCTGGTCACTTTTATCACAGCGCTGTTGTAAGTTGTACAAGCACCGACGGTGACTGTGCCATTGGAACTCCAAAATAAATAATACTTAGTATGATCATTGTTGCCGGCATAGGTATAAGACGGATCATGAGGAATTTTACCAACATAACCGCCTGTTACCAAGGCTTTTAAATTTAACATAGCTTGAGTAGTGGTGACACCAGTACAGTGTGCATTGCTATGAGTACCGCCATTAATAGCTTCTGTTGAAGTAGAAATAGCATACGTGGTATTCTCTAGAGTCGTAGACTCAGCATTGGTGGTTGTAGGCGGGGTGCTATTGTTATCCGCTAGGTAAGCTGACCAGGCATCAGCAATAGCATTGATATCAGTCCATCTCTGAGCGTTTTGGGCGTTGCCAACGCGCCGAGCTGGATTGACAGCCACCAAAGTAGCGGCCGCTAATATAGCAATAATAGCCACAACTACTATCAATTCAATGAGGGTAAACCCACTCTTCTTTAAAAAACTTTTCATAGTAAATGACAAATTTATTATATTATACCGTAAATATTATAACACATTTTACAACAAACAACAATAAAGTCATTATTTAAGCTCTACTTGGACATCAAATACTACTCCGTTTTGATCGGCACTTTGATTAAGGACAGTATAAATCAAACTATCCATATCTGCCTGAGATAGAATGCGACCTTGGGTTTGCAGAAACGTTTGCAATTTATCTTTAGCCAAAGCCAAAAATTTATACTTTACATTTATTGACAAACTGCTACCGACTGTAAACTTATCTTCTGCGGGTATACTCTTTATAATTTCTGAACTCACCACTTTGGGTATTATATAATATCCATCTTTGCTATAAGTGCTATTGACGGCATTTAGCGCATACTCGTCAAGTTGGGATAACAATTTTGTCTGGCTCTCAGCAAAAGCTTCAGTAGTCTTGGGTAGGCCTTTGCTCAAATCTACTTCAAACTCCTCGCCTAAAATAGCAGTTTGGCTAGCCTTGGAATTATTGGTCACCAAAAAATTCTGGACAAAACTTTTGTCAGGTATATTATCTGCCCCAAGATTAGTATTAGTTGGGCCAACTGTATTTACACTAGGCTTATTAAATAATTGATAAAAATTATTTCTAAAAATAAAAAGTAAAACACCTAAAATTATAATCAACAGTAAAATTAGCAGCTGAGATTTTTTAAATGGCAATGGTCGCTTGACTGAAGAATCTGATACTGTTTCATCTTTAGCCGTATCTCTGTCTTGAGGGTCTGGTTCTTTGGCAATCTTTTTTTTATCTCTGGACAAACCACTGTAAAAATCTATGTCCGGCTTTTGGTAAGCTAAACGGGCCAAGCCCAAAGCATTGATATATTTTACCGAAGCCATGCCCTCAGGCATAAGATGATTATCAATAAAAGCCTCACCAACTATAGCTGGCCGGCTAAGGTTATCGCCAAAATATTTGTCTATGCCTTTCATCTGAGCCAAGCCACCGATAAGCACCAATTGCTCTATCTTTTGTTTAGAAACCTCATAATAACTTATAAAATTTTTCAATTCATCAGTAAGCGGTTGAAGCTGTCCCTGAGTGACTAGCATCACTTCACCATTGTGGTCTGGCATCAGACCGATTTGTTTTTTAGCCTCTTCAGCATCGGCATAAGTCAAGCCTAATTTTTGCATCAAAGCATTGGTGATATTATTACCGCCAATTCTGATATTAATGCTATCATGAATACCATTTTTATCAAAAACAGAAACAATAGTGGTCCTAGCCCCTAAATCCAAAAGTAATGTCACCTTATCTTTATATTTATCAGCCAGACCGGCAAAAGAGCTGACTGCCTCAGGCACAATACCTGAGATCTCCCAACCCAAGCTACCAAAAACATTAACAAAATCATTGACCACCGTGCGATCAGCTGCGGCATAAAATATGTCTTGATTTTCGCCATTGCTGGACAAAATCTTAAATTCAGGCACCAAATTTTCCGCTATTTCTGGTATAGCTTCTTCAGCTTTATGGTTAATAGCTTCTCTAAACTCTCTGTCCTTTAAATTTTTGGGTAGAGAAAAAACTTTGGAAAAAACCCTAGATTCCGGCACAGAAAAAAAGACTTTTTTATAATCAGTCAAAATCTTAGGCTGACCATTTTGCACAAGTTTAATCAAAGCATCTTTGAGCCGTTCACTACTTATAATCCGACCATCTTCTACTACATCAGGTGACAAGCGAAAACGGGCATAAGCTTCAACTGCCAGGTGGCCTTTCTTTTTACCCAAAACTACCGCTTCAATGGAAAAATCGGAAATATCTATGCCAATTGTATTTTTTTTCATATATTAGAAATCATTTATAAAATTCAAATTACATAGGACATACATTAGTGCAGGCAGTAACACACCCAAAAGGACAAAGAGGATATTTTGTACAACCAACTGAAGTCTCATAAGGGGCGGCTGGATTGCTACTACCACCACATCTATCACCAATAATATAATCACATCTTTCATTCAAAGATAAGCTAGCACCACAGCTAGCATTACAATATGTACCAACCTGTTTGACACCATCACCGCAGCCTTCTGTAGCCGTATTGCCATCATCACAAGCTTCATGTCCAGCCCAGGTATAAGTATCACCACAGGAAG
The DNA here is from genome assembly GCA_023246135.1 of Candidatus Parcubacteria bacterium. GTDB lineage: Bacteria > Patescibacteriota > Patescibacteriia > UBA1558 > GWA2-36-10 > JAHFJB01. The sequence goes on along the minus strand of JAHFJB010000019.1, from coordinate 152 downwards.
CAGCCACGCAAGTGTTTAGGCAAGCATCGGTGTTGACACCATTACCATCATCACAAGCTTCATGTCCAGCCCAGGTATAAGTATCACCACAGGAAGCAGCCACGCAAGTGTTTAGGCAAGCATCGGTGTTGACACCATTACCATCATCACAA